>CALDSM010000691.1 GCA_937923585.1 uncultured bacterium | reverse complement strand
GGTGGCGCTGTTGGGGTTTCCGGGCGGCGGTTCCATTGGGTTTGACAAGGTCTGGCCGGTGGACGCCAATGGATGCACGATCAGTTTCAGCAGCTGCAACGTGGCCATGCGGTGGGACGTGCTCTCCTCGGCCGGCGGTTTTGACGAGTCCTTCCCCGTGGCGGGCGGCGAGGACACGGTGCTGGCGCGCTACTTCGCCGACCACGGCACGAAGATCCGCTATGAGTCGAAGCAGGTGGTCTATCATGTCGAACGAAGCAGCCTGCGCGGGTTTGTCCGCTGGCAAATCACGCGGGGCCGGGGCAACTATTACATCAGGAACAACGTTCCCGAGGTGGGCGGTTATCTCAGAATGCGGGTGTGGACCTTCCGCAACAGCCTGAAAGCGGCCGGCAAACTCTACGCGGTGCCCGTGCTGGTGCTCATTGCCGCGTCGGTCCTGCTGCAAATGTGGGGATACCGCAGCGAATCGAAAAGGCAGAAAGAATATCATGGGATTGAATAGGGCAACGGCAGTGGTGACCGGCGCAAGCCGGGGAATTGGCCGGGGCATCGCCCTGGCGCTGGCCGCGAAGGGCTATGACATTGCCGCCGTGGCGACTCGGATGGAGGGCGACGCGGAGCGGCCCGGCCTGCGCGAACTGGCCCGCGAAATCGAGGCGCTGGGCGCGGCCTGCCTGCCGCTCGCGGCGGACATAGCCAACCTGGCCTCCCACGGGGACCTGGTGCGGCAGACCGTGGAGCGCTTCGGCGGCATTGACGTGCTGGTGAACAACGCGGGCGTGGCGCCGCTGGTCCGTGCCGACATCATGGAATGCACGCCCGAAAGTTACGACCGGCTGATGGATATCAACCTGCGCGGCCCCTTCTTCCTGACCCAGGTCGTGGGGCGGCAGATGCTGGAGCAGGTGGGGCGGGGTGCGGCGCGCGCGCCCAAAATCATCTTCATCACCAGCATCTCCAGCCGTGTGGCCAGCCCCAACCGCGCCGAATACTGTGTGAGCAAGGCCGGGCTGAGCATGGCGGCAAAGAATTACGCCGTCCGTCTCGCGGAGCACGGCATCAACGTGTACGACCTGCAGCCCGGCATCACCGCCACCGACATGACGGCGGGCGTGAAGGAGAAGTACGACCGGCTGATAGCCGAAGGACTGCTGCTTACCCCGCGCTGGGGCACGCCTGAAGACGTGGGCAAGGCCGTGGTCGCACTGGCCGAAGGCCATTTCGACTACTCCACCGGCGCCGTCATCGAGATCGGCGGCGGTTTCAGCGTCGAGCGGCTGTGATAGATCCGCGGGAAGACGGAGGGAATGCCAATATGACTGACAGCAGGGGGAAAGGCTGCGTGGCAATGGCTTGCGTCTTCTGGATAGCCGTCTTCGGCGTCATGGCCGCGGGGTTGGCGGCGCGGCATTGGCATTTTTCCTTGCTGCCCGTAAGGGAAGGGATGCTGGCACTCGCGCCGTTGATTGTCTACGCATACATCTGGCGGGTATGCGATGCCAAGTATTGGCGCCGGTGCGGTATTGCGTTCATTCTATGCGGTTTTGCCGTCATGCTCCAGGTGGCAGCACGCAGAACGGGAAATGAAGCACTTGAATCCATCGGCTGGGGAAGTCGCTGGATTCTGATTTTTGTTGTCTGGCCCGCAATCAGGGAGTATGCTTTGCGCCAGTATGTTGCCAACCAAGCTGCCGAGATGAGGGAAGAATCAAACCCTGAGAGTCCGGCAAGCACGGGCGAATCCACTTAGGAAAAGTGAAAAGTTGCAGGCGTTCGTTGTCTTGACTGTCCCGGGCTTGAAACCTACACTGTTTGTCTGTGAACGCGGCCGGTCGCCGGGCTGACGGTGCTCAGGCGCGTTCATCAACCACCGACAAGGGAGATCTTGCGATGCATGGCGATTTGATGCGGCGTGGGGGAATACTGCTGGGTTTTCTGGCCGTTGCGGCCCTGATGCTGTCCACGGCGGGCTGCGCCACCTCATCGTGCTGCGCCACCTCATCGTGCTGCTCCGCCTCATCATGCTGCGCCCCGGCAAAGGAGGCCAAGATGGACGGCAAGAAGATGCGCGTACTGTTCTTGAGCAAGTCAGCGGGCTTCGAGCATTCGGTAATCAAGACGAAGGACGGCGCACCGAGCCTTTGCGACAAGGTGCTGACCGACCTGGTGACCAAGATGGGCGGCGAAATCCTGTGCACGAAGGATGCCAGCCTGATCACTGCCGAGAACCTGAAGAACTACGATGTGGTGATTTTCTACACCACCGGAATGCTGACCGAAGCCGGCGCGGACAAGAATCCGCCGATGGGGCCCGACGGACAGCAGGCGCTGCTGGATTGGATCAAGAGCGGCAAGGGCTTCGTGGGTTTCCATGCGGCCAACGACACCTTCCACAGCCAGGGCGACACGATTTCTCCGTTTGTCGAGATGATCGGCGGCGAGTTTGAGACCCACGGCGCGCAGTTCAAGGCCACCGTGAAGCCGGTCAGCCCGGGCCACCCGGCCATTGCCAACATTCCCGAGAACTGGAATTTCGCCGACGAGTGGTACATCTCCAAGAACCTGAACTCGGCCAAAATGCATGTGCTGGCGCTGCTGGAGATTGGCGCGGAGCGCGGCAAGCAGGAAAAGTACAACGTGCCCGACTATCCGATCATCTGGTGCCGGTCCTACGGCGACGGCCGCGTGCTGTACAATGCGCTGGGGCACCGTGAGGATGTGTGGGAAGCGCCGACGTTCCAGAAAGTTGTGGTGGACAACATCAAATGGGCACGGGGCGACGGCCCGCTGATGGCCGACCCGAATTACGACGCGGTGGTTCCGAAAACGGTTAAGTAGCCTCTTTTACCGACCGTCCCGCGGCTGCGCCGCAGAGCGACGATTTCTATGCATTGTGCGATGACATTTGAGGTGGAATCCCGGGACGGGCAGACGGCCGCCCGGACGGGCCGGTTGCGGCTGCCCCATGGCGCGGTGGAAACGCCCATCTTCATGCCCGTGGGCACACAGGCAACGGTCAAGTCCCTGTCCAGTGAGGATTTGTGCGACATTGGCGCGCAAATCATCCTGTCCAACGCCTACCACCTGTATCTGCGGCCGGGCACCGGCACACTGGAAGCGGCGGGCGGAGTGCACCGGTTCATGCAGTGGGACCGCCCGATTTTGACCGACTCGGGCGGGTTCCAGATATTCAGTCTCGCCGAACTGAACAAAGTTACCGAGGAGGGCGCGGCCTTCCAGAGTCATCTGGACGGGTCACGCCATTTCTTCACCCCGGAGAAGGTAACAGACGTCCAAATCAGCATCGGCGCCGACATTATAATGTGCTTTGACGAATGCACCGAGTATCCCGCGCCGCGCGACCGGGCAGAGAAGTCCATGCGCATGACGCTGGCGTGGGCCAAGCGGTGCAAGGCGCGCTGGGAAGAACGGGAGGCGTCACAGCAGGCGCTGTTTGGCATTGTGCAGGGGAGTACCTATGAGGAACTTCGGCGGGAATGCGCGGCCGGGCTGGTGGATATCGGCTTCCCCGGCTACGCCATCGGCGGGGTAAGCGTGGGCGAGGGGAAGGGTGAAATGGCGGCCGTGGTCGACTGGACCGCCAAACTGCTACCCGATGAGAAACCCCGGTATTTGATGGGGGTCGGCCCGCCGGAGGACTTTCTGGACGCGGTGGGCCGGGGCGTGGACATGTTCGACTGCGTCATGCCGACGCGCAACGCGCGCAATGGCAGCCTGTTCACCTCGCAAGGGCGGATCAACATCAAAAACGCCCGGTTTGCGCGCGATTTCGGGCCTTTGGACCCGGCCTGCGCCTGTCCGGTGTGCCGTAAATACAGCCGGGCCTACCTGAGCCATCTGTTCCGGTCGGGAGAGATTCTGGCCCTGCGGCTGAACACTTTACACAACCTTTTCTTTATGTTAGAATTGTCCGCCCAAGCCCGAGCCGCCATCCGGCAGAATCGGTTTGGCGCTTTCAAGCAGGCATTTCTTGAGTCTTACGCGGACCGGGACGAGGCATAGCCGTCCGGCCTTCGAGACGCAACCCGAAATGGAGGTAAGCCGCCGTGTGGAGGCTTCTTTATGCGCAGACAGAGGTGACCCAGGCAACCGAGGGCACGGCGGACCCGTCCGCGGCCGCGCCGCAGGCCAATCCGCTGACCGGCATGCTGCCGATGATCGTGATCTTCTTCGCCATCATGTACTTCCTCATGATTCGGCCCCAGCAGAAGCGTGACAAGGAGCGCCGCGCGATGCTGGCCGCCGTCGCCAAGGGCGACGCGGTGATTACCACGGGCGGCATCTGCGGCACGGTGGTGGGCATCACGGAGGACCGCGTGGTGCTTCGTGTGGACGAGAAAGTGACGATGGAGTTTGTTC
>CALDSM010000690.1 GCA_937923585.1 uncultured bacterium | reverse complement strand
GGTTGACCCCACATAGGCCATGTTGTAGCCGTAGCCGCCCGTGCCGCCCTCGAAGGTGTCGGTCGCACCGCCGCGCCTGCGCACCTCCATGAACTCGGGGCACTCCTTCACCCGTCCGTCGGCCAGGTACTCGCACAGGGGGCCTTTGCCAAAGTCGAAATCACTCTTGGCGTTGGGTGTTTCACGCACGCCGTGCCAGCGGCAGCGGCCGCCGAAATTGTCCGGCTCGCTGGTGATGTCGAACATGTCGGTGGCGGCGGGAACATAGCAGCCCTTGTTCTCCCCGGCGTACATGACGTTGGCGAGGTAAAGCTGGCGGAGGTTGTTGACGCACTGCGTGGACCGTGCCTGTGCCCGGGCGCGGGCAAGGGCGGGCAGCAGGATGGCCGCGAGAATGCCGATGATCGCGATGACCACCAGCAGTTCGATCAACGTGAAGCCGCGTTGCTCTCGTGCAGCGCCTGTCATCATGAAGGCTGTGCGCTCCGGCATGCCCGCAACAAGACGGCCAGTCCGGTGCAGAGCAGTGCGAGCGCGGTCAAGACGGCTGGGGGACCGGGCACCGGCACGTAGTCGAAGACATAATTGCCCCCGGCCAGCAGGGTTTCTTCGGTGGACTCGGCGTAGAGTTCAACCTGAACCGCGCGGGTGTCGTCTGCCTTGCCTGCGTCCGTCCGTATGCTGAAGTTTGCGATTCCCGCAGCCGTCCGCACCTGAAAACCGTCCGCGGCAGGATCGGCGTCGGCCATGTTGACGGGCACCGCCCCGGTCAGTACCAGCGTGACCAGGGTGCCTTCGGCGACGGGGTTTCCGTTGGCGTCATGAATCTCACCGGTGTAGAAATAGATGGGACCGGGTGCCGTGGCGTTGGGATTCTGTATCCAGAGGGAGGTCGTTTCGGCGGGCGGCCCCGGAAGGAAGGAATAGGAAAGCTGGCCCGCAATGCGGCCATCCGCAGTGGCGGCGCGCACGGCGGCAAGGCCCGCCGTCGTGGAGGCGCGTAGCGTGAAGGCCACCTTGCCGCCGGAGACGGCCACCTGCGCGCCTTCCATGGCGGGGTCGGCGTCAGCGGTGGCAGGGGCGGCGAGATTTTCGGGGGTGACGGTGACGGTGAGCAGCGTGCCTTCCGCCACGGGCACGGTCCCATCCAGGATGGGGTCGCTCTGGAATTGCACGGCATTCACGCCGTCCGCCACAATGCCCCCCGACGGCACTGGGTGGAGAACCACCGGAACGGCGGCCACCGTCTGGTCGCCTGGGCCGGCCACGGACGCAAGGGTAAAGGTTCCGGGCACCGACGTGCGGAAGACCACAAGATTGCCTGCCGGGTCCCGTTGTACGCCTGAGATGCCGTTCTGGGTCCACTCGCCATTGTTAATGCGCCAGGGTTCCAGAGACGCCTCGTCGAGTCCCTCTATCTGGCCCGCGGCGTAGGCGAGCGTGAACTGCGCATCCTGCACCTGCGCAGTGGTAAAATCGTTGACGTTTGCCCTGAACTCAATCAGGATTGCGCTGGTCAACCGGCCGGGGATGGACGGGAGGGCGACGGCCGACAAGACCGGTGACAGGTCCACGGCGCAGTTGAAAGGGCGGGTGCCGGTGCGTGAGCCTTTGGAGAACAAGGTGACGGCGTTGCCTGCGGCGTCCTTTGCCTGGCCCAACTGGGTGCCCGCGGGGCTGCCGCCGTATTCGGAAGGGATCTCGAGCGGCAGCACGGTGCTTTCCGGGCGAAGCGGGTCGGTGCCGGAGACCCGCGTTTCATAGCTGTCCGTCACGCCGTCGTCATCCGTGTCGGTCAGTGGGTCAACATCCACGACCGACGAGATCTCGGGCGCAACCGCGCCAAACCCGGAGACCGAGCCGTTCACGAAAGCGCTGATGCGGATGAAGTCGAACTTGGCCAGGTTGGCGGGCGTGCCGTCGGACTTCACCGCCCAAGAAATGTCGAAGGCGTCACCGCCGCCCGAATAGGGTGTCAACCCCACCTTGAGTGGGTCGTCCGGGCGGAGATAATTGTCCCGGTACTCCTGAACGGTGGGGGACATGTCCGAGTAGCCCCAGTCATATTCGTTGCCGTCGGTGTTTGGGTTGAACACGTTGCCCGCAAGCGGGGGGGAAGGGTTGGCAACGCCGGCCGGCAGAACGGAAGCGTTCATCTTGCGGCTGCCCGGAATGACGTACCACGGGTCGTCGGCAAGACCGTTGCCGTTCACGTCCTCACTGATTTCGATCAGCGCCGCCTCCGCCCAGCGGCGCGTGGGCACGCCGCCCACCCAGAACGCATTGCCATGCACAACAAAGTCCAGCCCCATGGGATTGTCCGGTTCGTTGAGCACGGGGGTGTTGAACTTGAGCGCAATGTGGCTGCCGGGATCGCCGCCGGGACGGCCGATACAGTAGGCCTTTGCGTTGTTCGGGGCCAGCGTTCCCCCGCCCGCCGGGGCACCGAGTGCCTTGGACGGGTCGGTGAACCCAGCCTGGCGGTCTATGCCATTGAAGGAGACGACGGCGTCGGCCCAGGGGGATTCGGCAATGGACAATTGACAATTGACAATGGACAATGGAAGCACATGGAACGCATGGGCGGGGGGAGGGGTAGCCAGGCATGCCGCCAGCACGGAGGCAAGGGGAATTGCGCGTCTCAATGCGCTGGAGAGAAATCGGTCATTCATCACAAACAAAGCCCTCGCTGCTGACCTTGGGCGCGCCCGTCCGCATGCGCGGACACACCCGGTACTGATCGGCAGGTCTTCGGACTTACAGGCGGGACCGTTTGGACGGTCAACCTACTGGACGCCGCTTCCCGGGCCGTTTGGTCCAGTGCTTCCCCCGGCGGCAAGCCGCCGGGTGGCGTCGTTCGTTCCTGATTACCGCTGCGGGGCAGTCCCGGAATCTCACCGGGTTCCCTCTTAGCGTCCGGTCATGAGACCGGGCGAACCGACGGGGGTATTATAGCGCGGTTTGGGTTGCGGGGCAATCGAAATTCGCGGGGCGACAGGGCAAACGCATCCAATACTGCTTAATGCCGGAATCCCTTATGACCAAACCGCTCCGCCGTCATTCCCGCGAAGGCGGGAATCCAGGACACGCGGGGTGAAACCACAGGTTACGCCCCTGGATTCCCGCCTTCGCGGGAATGACGGCGGAGAGAATCCCGCAGTCTCTCAGTGCGCCCAATACTGGTCGTACAGGGCCTTGATCTGGCCCTGGCAGGCCTTGAGGCGGTCTGCGGCGCCGGTCTTGCCCGCTGCGTGGCTGAGCAGGAGGCGGCCTTCCTCAACACAGAGTTCGTCGTGCTGGGGCATGACCTCGCGCAGGAGGAAGAGCGTGTACTTGGTCAGGCGGTAGCCGCCTTCGACTTGGGGGCGCTCGCCGCGCATGATCTCGACGGCGGTGCAGTTTCCCCGCTTGATGGCGGATTGTATGTTTGGAAGGTCGGCGTTGGGGGCAAAAACGACGGTGAAGTTGCGGCCAAAGGTCTCGCCGCGTTCGCAGCCGTGGGCGTCGGAAATGCCGCAGGCGGAAATCTTCAGTCCGTCCGCCCGGCCCTGCGCATACCGGGATGCCTGGAGCACGTCGGAGTCGTAGCCGTTGGCCTCATCGGAGGGATTGCCGCTGACGACTTCGAGCGTGTCGAAGAAATTGGCGTCCAGCAGCGCGCCCAGCAGCGGTTCGGCAATGTTGTGGGCACCCCGGGTGACCCAGTAGGGATGGCAGAGCATGGCCAGTCCGCCGCGCTCGTGGATTTTGCCGGTCACCCACTGGCAGGAGGCGTAGTGCCATTTGTTGACATCCGCGGGGAGGGGCGCAAGCTTCTTGACCAGTTCGGCGACTTCCGCGCGGGCCTGCGGTTCGGCGGCGTCCATGTAGAGATCGCGTATGCCTGAGTTGTGGCCAAATGCGATGATGTGTACGGGGTTGTCCGGGGAATGACACTCTTCGCCGGGATAGATGCGCAGGTCAATGGGAACGCCCTGAAACGCTTCGGGCAGTTTCGCCGAGGGCTCATATTTGCGGTGGTCGGAGAGCGCCATCCAGTCGAGCCCTGCGCGGCGGCAGGCACCGGCCACGTAGGCCGGGGACTCGACACCGTCGGAGTTGTTGCTGTGCATGTGGAAATCGCCCTTGAAGGGGCGCAGCGCCAGCAGATCATCCTTCACGGTGTAGAAATGAAAGTCGCCCATGACCTTGCGCTTGTCCGCGTTAATCTCTTCGAGGACGAGCAGGTGCTCCTGCTCTCCGGCCAGAAACAGGGTGAGGGTGATGCGGTTGTCTGCCGGTTTCACCGGCTGGGGCTTGGCGTGGAACGGCGACTTCTCGGAATAGACCTGGTCTGCCGCGGTATAGGTGAACTCATAGGTGCATTCGGGACGGAAACGCACGTGGTCAAAGAGGGGCTGGATGACGATGGTGGTTTCCGCATCGGCTTTGGCGACGCGCGGCGTCACGTCGAAATAGCGGTTTACCGCCCGCACACGCCCGCCGTCGGGCAGGGTTGGCAGTGTGGAGAAATCGGCGTAGACAGCGGTTGCGGCAAGGCACAGGGCCGCCAGCAGCAGGGTTCTCGCATAACAGGGCGTGGACATGACTCTTTTCTCCTTCAATGGGTTGGAAGGTCAAAATGCCACAGGCACAGGACCCCGATCAAGCGAAACCAAAGGCGGTCCCGCGCTTGACAAGCGGTGTGTCCGGGTGCAACCTTATGCCGATTCATCGGTCCAATGAACGGTTGCAACCCTTGGAGCCTGCCATGACGCGCATTTCCCCGAGTTTCAGACCCGTTACGCTGTTCCTAATCGCCCTTTCCCTGTCCATCGGCTGGGGCATTCGCGGGAATTTTGGGCACGAGTTTGGCGCGATGATGGCCGGCACGCTGGCGGGCATCGCGGTGAGCCTCTTCTCGGGCCGCGAAGACTGGCGGCGGCGCCTCCCGTTCTTTGCCTTCTTCGGCGCCTGCGGCTGGGGGTTTGGCGGGTCCATTGCCTATATGCCCGTCATGGCCTACACGCAGAGCGGGCATCTGCCGACGCAGATCTACGGATTCTTCGTGACGTTCATGACGGGTGCCCTGTGGACCGGCATGGGGGGGGTGGGCACCGCCTACGCTGCCGTTGAAGGGCGGGAAAAACTCACCGCCATCTTCAAGCCCATCTGCTGGGTGTTCGCGATATGGACGCTCCAGTATTTTGGTGAGGATGCTTTCGTACAGTGGTATCAGGCGCATGTTCCGGGACTGGGCATGGAGAACGCGGATTTCCGGCAGCGCAGTCCGCTCTACTGGCTGGATAGCGAGTGGGTGGAGACTACACTGGCGCTGCTTGCGCTTTGCGCCTATGACTTCTGGAACCGGCGCGGCGAGGGGTGGCGTGACCTGGTTCGCTGGGGCGGGATCGGCGCGCTCGGCGGGGCCGTACTGCAGCACGCCACGGATGTGATTGGGTGGGTCGGCGCGCATTTGGGCGTGATTGGCTATCCGCTGGTGAAGACGGAGCAGTTGCTGGAATGGATTGGCCGTGGCCTGCTGGGCCTGATTGTTCACACCCAGGGCGACCTGAGCGCCATCAACCCCGCCACGGGCCAGCCCTTCGATCCGAAGGACATGATCACCAACTGGCCCACGCTGTTCACCGATTTCTCGTGGCACATGGGCTGGGTCATTGGGCTGATCCTGGGAATCATCCTCTATTTTGTCACCTACGGGAAATGGCGCAACGGCTCCAAGTTGCTCCTGTACATTGCGGTCGGCAGCCACCTCTGTTTCATTGTTTGCCCGGTGCTGCTGTCCAACCTGCCGTTTTTCCAGGCAGTGGGCGGGTTCCGGATGATGCCGCCGCGCGGCGACAGTTGGGCAAACACGGTCGGCGCGTTCCTCGGCGCGCTGCTCTACATGCGGCGATATAGGCTGATGCCTGTGGCCGCGGCGGGTGTGGTGTCGTTCTTCCTGGGCGGGCTAAGCTTCATTACCGCCCAGTTCATCAAGATACTCATGCTCATGCCGGGCAATCCGGTGCTGGAGAAAGACCCGTCGGTGGTGGAGCGGTGGGCGCATTGGCGCAGTGCGAACTGGCACAGCATTGCGGCGGAACAGGGGGTGGGCTTCCTCTACGGGCTTTCCATCGCCGTGGCCATGGGGTTGCTTGCGTCCCGTGTGAAGTCCCATGAAGGCGAACCGCGCACTCGCAAGTGGACCGAAGTCTTCTCCATCGCCTTCATTCTGAATATCTTGGTGTACGTAAACATGATCAAATGTGTGGAGGACTGGACCAGGGAACAGGCGGGTGGATTCCGGGCAATGCCTCTGCTGATGAAGATGCCGCTCATCAGCGGCATCGAGATGTCAGCGTTCGCATGGTTCACCCTGTTCTTCCTGCTGGTGACGGCCTGCACCGTGGCGGTGATGGCGGCGCATGTGCGGCGGCCCATTGCCGCCGTTCCGCGCACCTGGCTGGGCATCGGCCAGATGTTCTACCTCATCTTTCTCTGGGAGATTGTCGTCGGGAATTTCCTGCGGGCGGTGGTGGGATTCAACGGTCAGCGGCTCGCCACCGAAGGGGCGATTGCGGTGCATGGTCTAATCGTTACCTTCATTATCCTCGTCTGCGCGCGGGACCGGGAGTCCGTGGAGATATGCGAGCCGGTGAACTACGGCCCCTTCATCAAGAAGTGGGCCATAGCGGGGCTTGTGGCATTTCTTCTTTGTTCCACCGTCTACCTGACCGTCAACCGGAGCGTATATGGCGACAAGTATGACGGCTGGGGCAGCGGCCGTCCGAATCTGCGTCTTGGGCCCGATGCAGACTGGCGGGTGCGGCCGGTGGTCAAGAGCGTGATACACCGGTAGGGTCCGGATCGGCAAAGCCAAGCTTGTCCAAGTTCCGGCGGGTCAGTATGATAGGCTTTGTTGAACAACCCCTGTCTGGAGCCGCACATGAAGCAGGTCGTCATCAAGGCCGGAAAAGTCAGCGTGGAGGAGGTGCCTGTCCCGACGATTGAACCGGGCATGGTGCTGGTCCGTGTTTGCCGCTCGGCCATCAGTTCGGGTACCGAATCTTCCATGGTGTCCGGCGGCGGCGCGCTGTCGCTGGCCATGAAGCACCTGAAGAACCCGCTCAGCGTGGAGAAACTCAAGCGCAAGTTCGCGACGGTCGGCATCAAGGCCACGGCCGATTTGGTCCGCGCCAAGCTCTCCGACCCGGGCACGCCCGGATACAGCTCCGCCGGGAGAATTGTCGAAGTGGGCGCGGGGGTGCCGGGGTTCAGCGTGGGGGACCGGGTCGCGTGTGCCGGGATGGGCTATGCCGTGCATGCAGAATACAACCTGGTGCCGCACCAGTTGGTGACGCCGATCCCCGACGGCCTCGACTATGACAACGCCGCCTTTGTGGCCATTGGCGCGATCGCGATGCAGGGTGTGCGCCGGGCCGAACCCATGCTGGGTGAGACGGTCGTTGTGATGGGGTTGGGACTGGTGGGGCAGATCACGGCGGGACTGCTGCGGCTCAACGGCTGCCATGTCGTTGGCTACGATCCGCTGCGGGGGCGGCTTGCGCCGTTCCGGGAGATGGGCCACTTCACCGACTCCGCCGAGCAGCTTGTCCGGCTGGCCCGCGCAACCACGGCGGGATACGGTGTGGATGCGGTCATTATCTGCGCGGGTACGGCGTCGAGCGAGGTGGTCAACAACGCGTTTGAACTGTGCCGCCAGAAGGGCCGCGTGGTGGTGGTGGGCGCGGTGGGCATGGACCTCAACCGCGAGGCCATGTACAAGAAGGAGCTCGACCTGCGGATTTCCTGTTCATACGGTCCCGGGCGCTATGCGGGCGAATACGAGGAGAAGGGCTTCGACTATCCCATCGGCTATGTGCGCTGGACCGAAGGCCGAAACATGGCCGAGTATCTGCGTCTGATGAACCTGCTGGGGGACGTTGAGCACAGCCATTTCCTGCATCCGCTGCGGCTGCGGCCGACGATCTATCCAGTGGACGACGCGGAAAGGGCATACGGGGAACTTGCCGAAGGCAAGATCTTTGCCGCGGTACTGCGCCACGACCTGGAAAGTGAAACGGAGAGTGCAGACGGGACATTGACTCCCCTTGCCGAAGTGAGGCGGCAGCAATGCCTCAGAACGGCGAAAGGCAAACCCGATTCGCGGCGCGGGAACGAAGTCGGCGTCGCGCTGATCGGCGCCGGGTCCTTTGCCACGGGGGTGCAACTGCCGATTCTCGCCAAGCTGCCGGGCGTGCGCATCGCCGCCATAGCCACACGAAACGGCGTCAAGGCGCGCGCCATTGCCGACCGCTACAGGGCTGCGGCCTGCACCACGGACTATCATCAGGCACTCGAAGACCCCTCGGTGGATGCGGTGTTGATTTCGACGCGCCACAACCTGCACGCGCAGATCGCGCTCGATGCCATTGTCGCGGGCAAGCATGTGCTGGTGGAGAAGCCGCTGGCGCTGACAATAGAGGACTGCCGGCGCATCTGCGATGCGGCCAGCGAAAAGCAGGTGCTGGTGTCGGTCGGTTTTAACCGACGTTTATCGCCGCTGGGCAGCCGACTGATACAGGCGTTCGCAGGGGACGTGAGTCCGGTTGCGGCACCCGGCCCTTCGCAAAAGTCCCCGATTCCAAAGACCATCCTGTACCGGTGCAACGCGGGGCCGCTGCCCGCGGACCATTGGACGCTGGACCCGGAGGTGGGCGGGGGACGTATCCTGGGCGAGGCGGTGCATTTCTTTGACTTTGTTCGACATTTGGTCCAGGGTGACTCGGGGGACCGGGAACGGCAGGCGCGGCTGGTTTCGCTGTGTGCGGAATTGGGCAGCCGGGACGATGAACTCACGGCCGTTCTGCGCTTTTCGGACGGCTCCGTGGCGACGGTTCTTTACACGGTGGCCGGTTCGCCAAACTGCGGCAAGGAGCGCATCGAGGTGTTCTCCGGCGGCGGCATGGCCGTGCTGGATGATTTCCTCAGCCTGGAAATCAAGGACGCGCCCGGCGCCGGTCAGTGGAAAGGCCGGCAGGACAAGGGCCATGCCGTGCTGCTGGAGAATTTCATTAAGGCGGTTCAGGGAAAGGGCACGCTTCAAGTCTCCGCGGAAGACGGTCTGGAGGCCACGCGCATCGCACTGGCCGCGATGGAGTCGGCGCGCAGCGGAAAGGCACAGAGGTTCTAGACCTTGCGGATCTGCATCCTTAGCGTCATCCATGAGCCCTTCGACAAACGCGTATACCACAAGATTGGGCTGAGCCTGGCGGCGGCGGGCCATGACATCGTGTGCATTTGTCCGCCGCCCGGACAGGGCGGAAAACCCGCTTTGCAGGACGGGCGCGACAGCCACGGCATCCGATTTGCCCTTACCAGGACAGCGAACAGCCTGCCACGGCGCTTTCTTGCCGCAATGCATCTGGTGCGGCTTGGCTGTCGCGAGCGGGCCGACGTGTATCTGGCGCCTGAACCCGAGTCGTGGGCGGCCGCGCTGGCCGTGAAACTGCTGCGGGGCGGCAAAGTGGTGCTGGACATGCACGAGCACATTCCCAGCGAGTTCGCCAAATTCTTCCCCGGCTTCATGCGCGGATTCATGCAGGCGCTTACGATTCTGATGATGCGCCTCATGGCGCGTTTCACGGACCTGATCATTCTGACGCGGGAGAGTTTCGAGGAGCTGTGGAAAGGGCTTGCGGTGCCGCGCGTCACCGTCATCAACACCAATCGTCTGCAGCCAATGTGTCCGGAAGTCCCCGCGGCGCTCCGGGAGCGCTTTGCGGGATGTCCTGTGATTATCCACCAGGGAATCTTCGGCGAAACCCGCGGCGCCTATCAGTTGCTGGCCGCGGTCCAACTGCTGGTGACCGAATTCCCCGCGCTGCGCTGCGTGGTGCTTGGCGAGTACATTTACGGAAGCCTTGATGCGTTTCGGGCGCGCATCCATGAATTGGGCCTGGACGAAAACATGGTCCTAATCCCAACGGTGCCTTTCGAGGAAGTGCCGGGCCACATATCCGTCGCGCAAGTTGGACTGATTCTCTTTCAGCCGGGCCAGATTAACCATACCCTGGCAATGCCGCATAAACTTTTCGACTATATGCGCGAGGCGCGGCCGGTGGTGGCGCCGGATTTTGCCGTCGAGGTCAGTCGTATTGTCCGGGAGGCGGACTGCGGCATTCTGGTGGATGTGACCCGGCCGGAGGCCATCGCGGCGGCGGTTTCGGGTCAGATCGGAAGAGCACACGTCTGAACTCCAGTCACGATCAGATCTCG
>CALDSM010000689.1 GCA_937923585.1 uncultured bacterium | reverse complement strand
ACCACCGAGATCTACACTCTTTCCCTACACGACGCTCTTCCGATCTGGGGCATGACCACAGCTACGGGCGCACCCATAAACTGGCCGGGGACAAAATCGTGGACCCTGCAGCGCCGGGAACCATTTATGTCGTTTCGGTGCTCGGCCCCAAAATGTACCCCTTCAAACCGAAGTTCGAGTCGCTCATGGCCGCAACCGCAAGCGACAAGCAGTTGTTCCAGGTCATTGACGTGGACGGGGACACACTTTCCTACGAGAGCCGGAGCATGGACGGCCAACTTGTGGACGCGTTTCAGCTCAAGAAGGACGGATCCGGCGCTTCGGTGTATCTGCCAAACGCCAAGGCGTGAGGATTCCGCGGGTTAAACCGGTATAATGGCACGCATCGTTCCACTCCAAGGAGATGAATCATGCGTTGGAGCCTTGTCTGCGTTATCACGCTTCTGGCCTTGTCCTTCACGGCGGGCACGGTCCGGGCACAGAGTCCGGAGAACCTTGCGGCGGGCGTCGCCTGCACGTTCAATCCCGCGCCAAACTATGCGCATTGCACCGATGCGGGCGATGCGAAGCAGCTTACGGACGGGCAGTACGTGGAGGGGTATTTCTGGACGCAGCCGGGCACGGTGGGCTGGTCGGGATGCGGGCAGGCGATCATCACGCTGGATTTGGGTTCGGATAAGCCCATTTCGGGGCTGTCGTTCAGCACGGCGGCGGGCGTGGCCGGTGTGGAATGGCCGAAGTCCATTGCGATTCTCGTGGCGGGCGAGGACGGGCTGTTTCATGATGCGGGCGACCTGGTCACACTAAGCGCGCAACAGGCCGCACCACCCGCGGAGGGTTATGCCAACCACCGGTTCACCACGAATGCGCTGCACACGCACGGGCGCAAGGTGGCGCTAGTCGTGTTTGGCGAGGCGTTCATCTTCTGTGACGAAATTGAAGTGTGGAAGGGCGACGACGCATGGGTGAATGAACCGCTGTCCGGCGCGGGCGTGGCCGATGTGCGGGAGCACATCACCCGGCTGGTCACGCACAACGGCGTGAAGCGGCGCATCACCGCCGACATCGCGGCGGTGCGCAAGGCGGCGGAAAGCATGGATGAGGAGGATCGGCAGCCGGTTCTTGCCGAGTTGGACGCCGCGGCGGCGGAACTGGACACGCTGCCCGCCGAATACGGCCCCGACTTCAAGACCATACTGCCGCTGAATCCGACCCATGCGAAAGTGTTTGCGGCGCTGGCACGGGTATGGCAGGAAAACGGGATGAACGGTCCGGCGGTGTGGGCGGCGGACCCGTGGTATCCCATGGAACTGTGCCCGGTGACGCCGGGACCTGCCGGTGCCGGGGCGGCGGCGCTGCGCCTCGACATGATGCAAAACGAGACCCGCTCGGTGGCGTTTAACATGGCGATTGCAGCCGATGCGGAAATGGGCATTGACATTTCGGGGCTGCCCGACGGTTTAACGGCACCGTGCGTCAAGGTGCGTTCGGTGGCGTGGACCGACACGCGCACGGGCGTGCCGGTGGCGGCGGCGCTGTTGCCGGTGAAGGAATTTGAAGGCAGTTATTACCCGCGTGTGACGCCGGGGCTGGTGCAGCAAGTGTGGCTCACGGTGAACTCCAAAGATCTGGCGCCGGGCACGCACGAAATCATGGTAAAGGCGGGCGGACAGCCGTTGCCGTTTACCATCCACGTTTATCCGTTCCGTTTCCCCGACAGGCCCACACTGCACATGGGCGGGTGGGACTACACCAACATGCCCAGGTTCTACGAGGCCACCGAGAAAAACCGTGACGCGCTGGTGAAAATGCTGCGCGCCTATTTTGTGGACTCGCCCTGGGCAATCAACACGGCGCTGCCTTTTGGCAAATACGACGGCGCGGGCGAGATGGCCGCGCCGCCGGACACGGCGAATTTCGACGCATGGCGGCAGCTTTGGCCCGATGCACGGCAGTACTGCGTGTTCGCGGCCGTGGGCGGCAAGTTGGAACAGTGGGACATGGGCACGCCCGAGTTCAACCGCGCCGTGGGCGACTGGGCAAAATTCTGGGCGCAGTACATGCGCGACGCGGGACTCAACCCGGCCCAGTTGAAGGTGCTGCTGGTGGACGAGCCCTACGAGAACAAGATGGACGCGGTCATCACGGCGTGGGCAAAGGCGATTCACGCCTCCGGCGCGGGCATCCGCGTCTGGGAAGACCCCACCTACCGGGACATGGCCGACGCCACACCGGAAATGCTCGCCGAGTGCGACGTGCTCTGCCCGAACCGCAAACTTTTCTACGAGGGCGGCGAGGCATACCGCGCCCTCTTCGCCGAACAGCGCGCCAAAGGCAAGGCGCTCGATTTCTATTCCTGCAACGGCCCCATGCGCCTGCTGGACCCGTACAGTTACTGCCGCCTGCAGGCGTGGGACTGCTGGCGCTACGGGGCGGAGTCCACCCACTTCTGGGCCTTTGCCGACGGGGCGGGTGGGTCGTCCTGGAACGAGTATCCGCAGCCGCGCGCGGCCTATACGCCGTTGTTCATTGATGCGGAAACGGTGGTCGCGGGCAAGCACCTGGAGGCAATGCGCGAGGGCGTGGAGGACTATGAGTACCTCGTGCTGCTGGATCGGGCGGTCAAGGACCGTAAAGGCGACGCTGACGACCGCGAAGACATCAAGGAACTGTTGCGGGAACTGCCCGGCCGGGTTTGCGCCGCGGTTCCCGAGAACGGCCCGTTTTCGTGGAGGTCGGCTGCCCTGCCGCCCCGCGCCGATGCGGCGCGGGTGGAGATCCTTCAGGCGCTGATGACGCTGGAACAAGGCGAGAAGTGATCTTCTTGGCTGGAGCCGAGCGGGAGCAGAACGCTCCCCGGGTCTGCCAAAGGCGAAATATCCTGCACACCGCAGTACAGACCCGCCTTTTGCCCGCCCATAATTGGATTTTCGTACCCGGATAACTGTACCCTTCGCATGCATGCAGCCGGCTTTTGGTCATGGGTGCACATGAGGACATTGAACCGTCTGCGGAACGATGAGATTCCCACTCCCCGGAACACAAAGAAGGAAGACACATGAACCGGCGACCTGAACACCCGTTCGAGAGAATCTTATCCGTTTCGACGGAAGACATCCGTATGACACTGAAAGCCATGGGCGCCGCGCCGTGGGCGGACTTCCTGCTCAACCCAAGACGCCTTCGCGGCAGCGACTTCCTGATGCGGTGGTCACAGGGGGTATGGAGTGAGGAACGATTGACGCAAGCCGTCAACGCCACCGGAAAGTATTTTGCATTGCCCTATGGGCCGAGCGGCACCGCCCCGGACAATGACGTTCGGGCCTTTGAACTCTACTTTGAGAGGCTGGAGAGTGCCGGACTGGGCAACATCAAACGGCCAGACCTGCTGATCTACCGCGTTCAAGACAGGGCAATGGTAGATTCCGCGGTCAGGGCGCTGAACGGGCCAAGTGAATTGCCGTTTACTGCGGAAGATGACCCCAAAATGCTTGATCTGCTTGAACATGCCGTAATCGCCGTGGAATGCGAGAACAGCCTTTGGCGGGCCAGGCAGATGCCGGACTATGCGACGCCGCTTACGCCGCAAAGGCGGCTGGGAGGGCGTTACGGACTGAAGAAGGCTGCTGTTCTCCCCACGATCATCATCAAGGAGGAGGACAGAGCCCCTTTGCTGAAGTGGCAGTCACAACAAGACATCCCGATTCACATTTGGCATGCATTCTTTGATGAAGCGTTCGGCATTTCACTGAAGGATGCCGAAAATCTGTTTGCGCAGGGGGATATTGAGCCTACGGAACAGGTGTTTCAAGCCCCCGGCGGCGCAACCACAAAGAAGGTAATCTACAAAATCTACCACAGGCACGCCTACCCTCTGGCCACGACTATTGACGAACCGCAACTGGTTGCAGATTCCATCACGGACAAGAACGGCCACATCCTGCCCTACGTCCGGTTTGTCGGCGGGCAGTCTTTGCTCTCCGAGAAGGCGCTTTCCGTTCTTAATTCATACTGCTAGCATGTCATGAGCGCAAAACCCACACATATACTTCCCCGCGACGGGGCCGAGCGTGAAGCTCTCAGAAAGAAGGGGCAGTTCTGGACACCCGACTGGACTGCGGATATCATGGCGGCCTACGTCCTGGAAGGCAAACCAGCACGCCTCCTTGACCCTTCCCTCGGCGAAGGCGTCTTCTTCCGTGCGGCAAAACGCCATGCG
>CALDSM010000688.1 GCA_937923585.1 uncultured bacterium | reverse complement strand
AACCACAGGAGAGGAGAGCATCATGGCAGTGTGCAAGTGCACGGGCGAGCATGTGGATTCGCCGCAGGATGTACAAATGTCGGAATTGCTGGACCATTACCGGGGGTACTCAGGGGGCTTGATTCCGGTACTTCAGGGGGCGCAGGACATCTACGGATACCTGCCGGCGGAAGTGTTGGAGAAGATCTCCAAGGAACTGAAGATACCGTTCAGCGAGGTTTTCGGGGTGGTAACGTTCTACGCGCAGTTTCACCTGAAGCCGCGAGGTCGGAACATCATCCGGGTATGCCTGGGGACGGCGTGTCACGTACTGGGGGGTTCGCGGATATTCGACCGTCTGAAAGAGCTTCTCGGGGTGGACAACGGGGGGACCACGGACGACCTGAAGTTCACGCTGGAGTCGGTGGCGTGCATCGGGGCGTGCGGGCTGGCGCCGTGCATCATGATCAATGATGACACGCACGGGCGCCTGGTACCGGATGCACTGCAAAACATACTTGAACAGTACAAGTAGGGGGAGAAGGGATGACAAACTTACAGAAATCACGCTCCACCATCGAGGAGCAGTATAAAGCGAAACTGAATCGTCCCCGGATTGTGGTCGGACTGGGGACATGCGGGATAGCGGCGGGCGGCAACAAGGTCATGGCGGCCATCAAGAAGGAAGTGGCGGAGCGCAAGCTGGACGTGGACGTGGACTTCACCAGCTGCATCGGCATGTGCTTTGCGGAGCCGGCCGTTGAGATAGGACTTCCGGGCGAGCCGAGCGTGGTATACGGCGGCATCTATCCGGACAAGGTAGCGCAGCTCATCGAGAGCCACGTGGTGGGGAAGACGCCGGTCAACGAACTGGCGGCCATCCAGATTACCGGCGACGCCAAGCCCTTTGACGGGATACCGGTGATGGAGAAAGCGGGTTACTACGCCAAGCAGGTTCGTTCCGTCACCTCGCGCCTGGGGAGAACCAACCCGGAAAGCATCGAAGACTACATCGCCACCGGCGGGTACGCGGCCATCGAGAAAGCCATCGCCATGGACCGTCTCGACATCATCAACGAAGTCAAGAAATCGGGTCTCAGGGGTCGCGGGGGCGGCGGATTCCCCACCGGCACCAAGTGGCAGTTCGTGCATGACGCGGTAGGGGACAAGAAATACATCGTGTGCAACGCCGACGAAGGGGACCCGGGCGCATTCATGGACAGAAGCGTCCTGGAAGGGGACCCGCACGCGGTACTGGAAGGGATGATGGTAGCGGGCTACGCCATCGGCGCCGACGAAGGCGTCATCTACTGCCGCGCCGAATATCCCCTGGCCATCAAGCGGCTCAACCTGGCCATCGAAAAAGCCGAAGAAATGGGGCTCATGGGTGAAAACATCCTGGGGAGCGGCTTCAACTTCACGATCCGCATCAAGGCCGGCGCCGGCGCATTCGTGTGCGGCGAAGAGACCGCGCTTTTGAACTCCATCGAAGGACAGCGCGGCATGCCGCGGGTACGTCCTCCGTTCCCGGCCCACAAGGGCCTGTGGCAGAAACCGACCTGCCTCAACAACGTCGAGACCTTTGCCAACATCCCGTTCATCATCAGGAACGGCGGCGACTGGTATGCGGCCATGGGGACCGAGAAGAGCAAGGGGAGCAAGGTGTTCTGCCTCACCGGCAAGATCAACAACACCGGTCTGTGCGAAGTCCCCATGGGCATCACCATGGGCGAGATCCTCAACGACATCGCGGGTGGCGTCAAGAACAACAAGAAGTTCAAAGCGGTCCAGAGCGGCGGTCCTTCCGGCGGCTGTCTGCCCACCGAAAAGCTCGACCTTCCCATCGACTACGACTCGCTGATCTCGGCGGGGGCCATGATGGGTTCGGGCGGTCTGGTGTTCATGGACGAAGACACCTGCATGGTTGACGTCGCCAAATTCTTCCTCAACTTCACGCAGCTGGAATCGTGCGGCAAATGCACGCCGTGCCGCGAGGGGACGAAGCGCCTGCTGGAGACCCTGATCCGCATCACCGAAGGGGGCGGGGTACCGGAAGACATCCCCAACCTGGAGAGGCTGGCCAAGGTCATCAAGAGCTCGGCGTTGTGCGCCCTGGGCCAGACCGCGCCGAACCCTGTCATGACCACGCTGCGCTACTTCAAGAACGAATACGAAGCGCACATCAACGACAAGAAGTGCCCGGCGGGGGTATGCGCGGCGCTGCTGAGCTTCTGCATCCTGAAGGACAAGTGCGTTGGGTGCGGTGTCTGTATCAAGGCATGCCCGACACAGGCCATCAGCGGGGAGAAGAAGGCGGCCCACGTCATCGACCCGACCAAATGCATCAAGTGCGGCGCCTGCGTGCCCAAGTGCAAGTTCGACGCAATAGAGAAGGCTTAAGTTGTTTACCACCGTTCAAAAGGAGGAAATGAGAATGCCGACAAGAAACCACCGTAAGGACATAAAGGCCGGCGGTTGGGGAGAAGGATTCGACTGACTCCGCTGAACGCTATTTCTCGTGTCGGAAATACTAAAAAACAGGAGGTATCACCCGTGTCAACAGTAACTTTAACCATCGACGGCAACCAGACAACCGTCCCGAAAGGAACTACCGTACTCGAAGCGGCAAGGATGGCGGGATCATTCGTCCCCACCCTGCGCCACGACCCCGAACTGAGCAAACCAGGCGCCTGCCGCCTCTGCGTAGTTGAAATCAAGGGCGCCAGAAATCTCCCCGCCTCGTGCGTCACCGAAGCCCAGGAGGGAATGGTGGTGGAAACCGCCTCCCCCCAGGTCATCGAAGCCAGAAAAACCATCCTTCAACTCATGCTCGACAATCATCCCCAGGACTGTCTTTCCTGCCACCAGGCGGGCGACTGCAAACTCCAGGACTATGCCTATTTTTACGATGTCAGACCCGGCGCGTTCGGCGGCGAAACCAAGAACTACGATCTGGAAGACGACAACATCTTCATCGTCCGCAACATGAACAAGTGCATCCTGTGCGGCAAGTGCCTCAGGGCCTGCGAGGAGAAGCAGGGCCGCGCGGTCATCGACTTCGCCTACCGCGGTTTCCGCACCAAGGTCTCGACCGCCATGGACAAGACGCTCGCCGATTCAGTCTGCGTGGCCTGCGGTACCTGTGTCGCGGTATGTCCCACCGGCGCATTGACCGAAAAGGCCATGCTCGGCAAGGGAAGGAAATGGGAAGTGGAAAAGGTCCGCACCACCTGCCCGTTCTGCGGCGTGGGCTGCAACTTCGACCTTAACGTCAAAGGCGGAAAGATCATAGGCATCACCTCCAACGCGGCCAGCCCGGTGAACGGCCGCGATATGTGCGTCAAGGGACGCTTCGGCTTCGACTTCGTGCACAGCCCGAACCGGCTCACGAAACCTCTTATCAAAAAGAACGGCGAGTTTGTCGAATCCTCATGGGATGAGGCCCTGGACCTGGTGGCAAGCAAGCTCGGTGAAATAAAGAACAAATACGGCGGCGACGCCATCGCGTCACTCTCTTCCGCCCGCTGTCCCAACGAAGACAACTATGTCCTGCAGAAACTCATCCGCGCCGTGTGCGGCACCAACAACATCGACCACTGCGCCCGCACCTGCCATGCCTCCACGGTCACCGGCCTGTCCATGAGCTTCGGCAGCGCCTCCATGACCAACTCCTTCGTGGATATCCAACACGCCGATGTGCTGTTCGTCATAGGCGCCAATCCCACCGAGGCGCACCCCATGGTGGGCGCCAAGATTCTCCAGGCGGTAGCCAGGGGAGCGAAGCTGGTTGTGGCGGACCCGAGAAAGATAGAGCTGGCGGAAAAAGCGGATTACTTCATGCAAATCAGGCCCGGCACCGACATCCCCCTCATGAACGGACTGATGCATATCATCATCAAGGAGAATCTGCACGATAGGAAATTCATAGAGGAAAGGACCGAAGCCTTCGCCGAACTGGAAGCCGTGGTCAAGAACTACACGCCTGAAAAGGTTTCCCAAATGACGGACGTTCCCGTGAACGTGCTCTACGACGTGGCCCG
>CALDSM010000687.1 GCA_937923585.1 uncultured bacterium | reverse complement strand
TATGCTCTTAACATGTCAGGTTTGCACTGAAAACTTGACATGTTATGAGCATATGCCCATAATGGATCCGCAAAGGACACAGCACCATGCCCCGCCCCCAATGCTGTCGCCGAATCGCACATTCGCCCATCTGCACCGTTTTCACGCCCGCCGGGGTTCCCGCGTGCGACCTGAAAGAAGTGGTGCTCACCCTGGACGAATTTGAGGCAATCCGTCTCGCTGATTTGGAGGGCTTGTATCAGGAAAATGCCGCCGCGCGCATGAACGTGTCGCGCCAGACCTTTGGACGCATCCTTGAGGCGGGGCGAAGGAAGGTTGCCCAAGTGCTCATGGAAGGGCAACCGCTGCGGATTGGCGGAGGTGAAGTCGAGATGAGCCAAGGAACGACCTTCAAGTGTCCCAATTGCCGACGCCCTTGGACACCGCCTGCAACTGGCGATGCTCCGCAGGGCTGTCCAAAGTGCAGAAACACCGACGCCCGTTCGGTAGACGACGAACACCAAGGCGGTGCCGCGCCGACCTGCAAACGCCATTGCCACCGGCACAACCGTTCAAAATAGAAGCAGAAACCGCAGAACGAAAGGAACACATATCATGAAGAAAATCGCAGTCCCTTCAGACGATGGGACCCTCATCGCAGCCCATTTCGGACGGTGTGCGTTCTTCCTTGTCTTTGAAACCGAGGACGGACGGGCCGTGCGCAAAGAGGTTCGCGCGAACGGCCAGGGCGGCGGCGAACCCGGCCAGTGCCACGGCGCGGAGGGACACGATCATGCCCACGGCCACAACCATGCCACCATGCGGACACCCTGTACGACTGCGAGGCGATTCTGTGCGGCGGGATGGGCTGGCGCGCGGCGGACGCGCTCAAGGCCTGCGGCATTGAACCCCTGATGGTCCAGACCAACCTGCCCGCGCAGGAGGCCGTGGAAGCTTGGCTGGCCGGTTCCCTGGCGACAGGCAAGGGCTTTTGCCAGTGCCATCACTAGACAATCAAGGCCCGGTCGGGGAACCTTGCGCAGGGAGTGCCAACATGGCAGATGGAAGACGCAGATTTGACCAGGAGGCGGCGAACTGGGACCAGGAATCGCGGCGCGTCCAATTGGCGGCGGACCTGTATCGCGCCATGAGCGAGGCCGTTGTTCTCACATCTTCGATGGAAGTGCTTGATTTCGGTTGTGGAACGGGATTGGTGACGCTCCAGTTATCGGCGCAGGCAGGCCGGGTTACCGGCGTGGACAGTTCTCAGGGAATGCTGGACGTTCTCGATGGCAAGATCCAATCTTGCCAGGTCGTCAATGTCACCACGCGCCGCGTGGACCTTGAGGGCGGGGACGTCTTGGACGGTTGCTACGACCTGGTGGTGTCCACCATGACGCTGCATCATGTTCGGGATGTGCCGGCGCTTCTGGCACAGTTTGCGGCGGTCCTCAAGACCGGCGGGCATCTGTGCCTCGCGGACTTGGACCCGGAAAACGGCGCGTTCCATGACAACAAGGACGGTGTGTTCCACGATGGATTCGACCGAGGCAGGCTCCGGGACCTGCTTTCAAAGGAGGGGTTTGCCGATATCGGTGACAAAACCGCCGCCGAGGTCGTCAAACCGGACACCAACGGGCAAATGAAAGTGTTTACCGTGTTTCTGATAACCGCGCGTCGCGCATAGCGGGAAGGACAAACCGGCCGCTTTGCGTCCGCAACCGGGCGAACCGCGCAGAAACGGAGCTGTCATGCAAAGCCAAGTGAGCGTGGTTATTCTCGCCGACAACAATGTTGCCGAATCAGGACTTGCCGCCGAACACGGCCTGGCAATGTGGGTAACCGTCGGCGGAAAGAACATACTATTTGACACCGGACAGGGGACAGCGCTGCCGGGAAACGCCGCGGCGCTCGGTGTGGACTTGGGCAAAACCGATGCGGTCGTCCTCAGCCACGGACACTATGATCATACCGGCGGTCTGGAACATGTGTTCGGGTTGGGCGCATCCCCGAAGATATACATGCACCCCGACGCCTTGGCCATGCGTTATGGCTGCCTCCAAACGCCGCCGCACAAACCAATAGGCATGCGTCCGGACATCGCAAAAGCCGTCTCCATGAGGACTGCTGACGTCGTGCGCACCACCGGCCAGACCAAAGTCACAGATCACGTCTGGGTCACAGGCCCCATCCCCCGCCGAAGCGCTTACGAGGACGTCGGTGGCCCCCTGTTCGTGGACGAGGAATGCCGTGTTGACGATCCCATCACCGACGATCAGGCGATGTGGCTCGAAACCGCCGAGGGAATCGTGCTGCTGCTTGGCTGCGCCCATTCGGGCGTGGTCAACACGCTCGATTATGTGGCGGAACTGACCGGCACCACCGCGTTTCACGCCGTGGTCGGCGGTATGCACCTGCTCAATGCCTCTGAGGAACGACTTGACGGAACTCTTGCCGCATTCGAGCACCGGAAAGTGCGGTTGATAGCGCCCTGCCATTGCACTGGCGATGCGCCTGCGGCGCTTCTTGCAGCGGCATTCCCGTCACAGTACGTCCGCGCGGGCGCGGGAAGCCTGTTCACGTGGCCCGTTTCCGCTTAGGACTGCACGGCGCCCCTTCTGAATCGCGTGCGCGGCGCGTCTGTGTGTTGCCAGCACCAAAGGCCCCATGAGATAATGTCGTATGCGCACTAAATGGCCACAACTGGTTGGACTCCTGCTGCTGTGTGTTTACGCAGTGGCGATTGTCCATCAGCTGCTGCCTCACGACGCCGACCACGACCACGGCGATTCATGCTCGTTGTGTCTGTTGCTCGTGAGCGCTGCGGTGATTATGACCGGCGCGGCCACTCTTGTTCGGCAACAAAGTTTGGCGCGCACTTCCGCCGCGCATACCCCTCCGTGTTCCCGGACCCCATGGTCCCCGTTCTCGCTTCGCGGTCCTCCCTGCTTCCTGCACTGAGCGCCACAGGACCCATTCCACAGAATCTCCGCATCGTACGGAGATTCTGGGTCACTCTTTTTGCGAAGTCTCCCAGAACGGAGGAATCATGCCATGAGAAATCGTGGATTCACCTTGATCGAACTTCTGGTCGTCATTGCCATTATCGGCATTCTGGCGGCCATTCTGCTGCCCGCGCTGGCCCGGGCACGCGAGGCGGCGCGGCGTTCCAGTTGCGCCAATAACCTCAGGCAAATGGGCCTTGTTTTCAAAATGTACGCCAATGAGGCGGGGGGGCAGCAATTCCCGCCGATGAAGTCGCTGGACTGCAACGGCAACGTGGCACCGGGCGCAACGATCTTTGATGCCGCGACCACCTATCCCGAGTACCTGACGGACTGGAATGTGCTGCTATGTCCGAGCGGCGCCGCGGGCGCCACCGCACTGCAACTGTGGGACGAAGGCAAGACTCCGTCAAGCCTCTGGAGCGGAAGCGGCACCATACACCAGCCTTTCGCGAACAACGGAAGGGTCGAGCCCTGCGAAGTCTATGAGCACCCCTATGTGTATCTGGGCTGGGTGTTTGACGACCGGATGAGCGAAGCCGCCAACATCGCCAGCCTGGAAACCAATGTGGACAGCCTCTTTGTGGCACTCAACACCACCCCCGCCCAGGCGACGGCCCTGGTCCGCGAAGACTGGGGGGTTGTCGCAGGAACCGGCAACGGCGGGGGCAACGTCATCTACCGTCTTAAAGAGGGCGTGGAACGGTTCGTCATCACCGACATCAACAATTCGGCAGGCGCTGCGAAGTCCCAGTCCGGAATCGCGGTAATGTGGGACGAGTTGTCGGCAGACGAGGCGTCACACTTCAATCATGTTCCCGGCGGATGC
>CALDSM010000686.1 GCA_937923585.1 uncultured bacterium | reverse complement strand
TGGAAACATCGTCCACAAAGTACTCGACACGGAGCAGATCGTCTTCGGGTTCACAGAGCGGATCGGTAGTGTCCTGAACGACGGTGGAACGAAGCTGCACCATCGCGTTATTGGAGGTCACATCGGCCGCGATGGTGTCTTGAGACGGCTCAACCAGGATTATCGAATGAAGCGGACAGGGGCCGTGCTCGGGAAGTTCGGCGTCTTCCCATCCGATATCGTGAAGCGCACCCACATCCGCATCCGTGAACTGCCGCCGCACTGCGCCGTAGGTGTAGCTCGGGCCCATCACCGCCCCGGGAACCGCACCGTCGGTCCAGTGTTCGAGACTGGTTCCCTGCCGAAACGGACTGGATGAAAAAACGGACGGACTGGCACCCAGCGCGGCCGTTGCCTCCCCTCCGGCGAACACAATCGCACCGCTCGTAAGGTCGGCCGCCGCGCCCATGAAGGCCGGATTGGCCTCGGTTCCGCCGAGCAGCAATCCGAGTACCGGCTTCTTGGCCAGAAGGCGGTCGAACTGGGAATAGAGATTGATTCCACTGCCGGAAAAGCGACTTGAACCGTCCGACGACATCAGGGAAATGAACCCGAGGCAATGGGTGATTTCATGGACCGCCACGGACCAAAGGTCCAATGCATCCGAAGGGGGGGTGCCGGCCCCAGTATACCAAGAGTACCCCCAGTCGAATGTCAGCGACATTTCGGCGTAGCCGGGAAAAGGAACCAAGCCGGTCTTGATCCGTTCAAACACGGCCCCCCCGCTCAGGCCGTCCTCCGAAGGAAACAGCGGACCGCCCTGTGCCAGCGCGCCGGTCCCGTCGTACTCGGAAAGTCCCGCAATCATGTTCAGTTCGCCGCTTGTGTTCAGCGTTTCCGCCACATAGCGCAGCGCGGCGTACAAACGTCCGCGGCGTTGCGCCCCCATACTTGCATCCCGAAACCCCTGGTTGTCCGGATCCTTGAAGAGCACGTGGACGGTCAGGCCGGATTCGACAATCGGCGCCTCCGACCATTCCGTTCCGTCAATCACGGACCTGGACGCACTGGCCTTTTCCACGCCGTCCGGCCCGTCCGCCAGCACCAGGATGGGTTCGGCCACCCGTGCTGCCCAGCCCGGCCACGAAACCAGCGTGAGAAAAAGCATGGCGACTGTTGTCAATTTTGTCCTGAAGACCATAGTTTAGGAACCCTTGATGCATGGAAATATGGACACACCGCCCCGCGTCTCCTGCGCTTAGCCTGGCCGCTACTGCACTGCGCCCAAATTATACCGCATATTCCCCCCGTGCGTTGCTGGAAAGCCGGGAACATTTTGCCCATCC
The DNA here is from genome assembly GCA_937923585.1 of uncultured bacterium. Lineage (GTDB taxonomy): Bacteria > Hydrogenedentota > Hydrogenedentia > Hydrogenedentales > CAITNO01 > CAITNO01. The sequence goes on along the minus strand of CALDSM010000686.1, from coordinate 2,749 downwards.
CGAAACGCAAGTCCAATGCCGCACAGATTTCTTCACCCTGCTCTTCCACCGCTTCAGACTTTACCCTCCCCCTCCACCTGTGGCCGGTTCCGCACCTCCGGCGGCGCCACCGTGAAGGTCATGTCCCCGTCCCTCCACCAGTTCTTCTTGGTGTCCGTCAACTCCTCGCCGTTCTCGTCGGTGCCGTTTTGGGCAAAACTGTACAGGACAAACTCACCGTTTTCTTTCACCCGGTATGACAGGGGCTTTCCTTTGTTCCATGGGTCTGTCGGCACCCGGTCCAGATAAGCGGGGATCAGTTCCTCCAGGCGCGTCGGCAGATGCCCCGTGGCCAGGCGGTACCGTTCCACGGCCAGGGCAGCGCAGGCCATGTTCAACTGCGTGCGAACGCGCCATTCCGATTCATAGACCCGTATGAACGCCGGCAGGGTAATGAGGGCAATCGGCGCGTGATAGGACATCGTTTCAGCGGTGTCCTCAATAAGGCGGCCTGTGTTCGGCAGTCTGCCCGTTTTTGCCATCTCCGCGGCGTTGTCGCGGATAGCCTGGTTCAGCCTCAGGGTCACCATGCGCTCCGTCTTGTTCATTCCCAGGAGGTCGGCGCCGATGGACGCCAGCGCGCCGCGCAGCAATTCTGATTCGCTTGTTTTTCTCGTAAATGCGCCATTTCTTGTCTGCGCCGTTACGTAATCGTCCGCCACGAAAGAGCTGTATGGCTGGGACAGCGCCACGGCTTCTTCGCCCGCTATCGCCCGGGAAAGAAACGGTCCCTGCTCCAGCGGGGGAACCGACTGCTTGAGCCCCTCCTGGAGTTGCAGCATCACCGTGTCGGGCAGTTCCGCGCGGTTCATCACCCACTCAAGGTTTCCCACGGCAATTCCGTAAATGGCAATGCGCACCAACTGCGAGATTATCAGCGGCTCCCCCTCCAGCGAATTGGCCAGTGGGATGGTGTCCAGCACCGCCGCTGCGGCGTCATCCACACGGCGCCCCACCGCCGCCACGGACGCCTTGACGCCCAGTTCACGCGCAAGTGCGCGCAGGTTGGCGAGGTGGGGCAGCGACACGTTGAAACCAAGGCGCAGGTCAATCGGATAGCGGCTCTGCCGCAGCCCCGATTTTGCCGCCTCGTCCAGCATTTCCGCCACCGGCTTCGTGACGGCCTCGTAATAGTCCTTTGTCGTGGTCCACACCTCCGCCGGAATGGGCTCCGCGCGTTTCACCTTTGCGTTTCCCTGGACAAGCACGTTGTCCATTGCGTCCCTGGACTTGGAATCCTTCACCGCCTGCTGCAAGGCCGGATTGCCCGCCGCCTGCACATTCCACGCCGCCTCCAGTATGCCCCGCTGCACAACGGCGTTCAGGTAGCGGTTGGCCAGGTTTTCTGCCGCCGGCACCGGTCTGTACCACAGGTTTTCCTCATCCACATTGGCCGGCAGGCCCTTTTCCTGAAGCACTTCCACTGTTCTCGGTGTTGTGGGCCAGCGCAGCCACACCATGCCCGCCAATAGCGCCAGCAACGTCGCGATCTGAACCGCCCGGCGCGTTGAGAACGCACGCCCCATTTTCCGTTCATGCTGTTCGGGATTCATCCGGTGAAGCGCGACGCGCAAGCCGCCCATGGAGCCCAGAATGCGTTCGGGCCATGCAAGCACCGTCAGCGCAGCAATGCCCGCGCAGTACACCGCGGCCAGTTGTGACGTCCCCGTCGGCAGTTTCCAGGCGAAGGGGTACAGCGCCAACGCGATGCCCGCCCACAGCCCGGCGCAAAGCAGGACGGAACGGCGCCGAATCCAGCCAAGCCGGGCCAGCACCACAAGGTCCACCGCCAGCATCACCACCGGCGCAAGCCCGACGAACCATACCGCGAAATGCATGAATGCCGACAGCAGCCTCTTGCCAAACAGGTGTTCCTCGCGGAAAAGGAAGTCAATACTGTCGGCACCCAGCCACAACAGCCCGGCGCACACGGCCACCCCGGCATAGACCAGGGCCAGCGAAGCCGGCAGGTTCATGGCTATCCACGCCAGAAGTCCGCAGAGAAGCGCCGGACCCAGCACTGCCCCCGCAACCTCGCGCAGGCTTGCCTCGTTGTGCGCCAGCACGGAGCCAAACAGCCGTGCCGCGGTGAACTGCTGAGGCACCAGATAGGCGACCAGATAGGCCAGCGTTACCGCGGCGAGCACGGCCGCCAGGCTGATTCCCGCCGCCGTCATTCTTGTCCGTGCCTCCTCGGCGCGGGACATGGGCAGCCGGGCAATCCAGGACAGGTTTTTCCTGTTTCTCCGGCGCTCGCCCACGCCGGACACAAGCCGCCATCCCGCCGCGGCGGCCATTACCGCCACAAGGGGCATCAACTGGGTGATGAAGAAGGAGTTTCTTGTCTGGTGGAGCCACCTGCTGAATTGAATTTCCGTGCGCCCCGTGCCCATGTAGAAATCAACCAGCCAGTAAAGAGCCACACCGCCGACCCAGAACAGCACAGTCATGCTGCCCAGCCGCAGCCCGTTCCTTCGCAGGTGGTACCAGAGATGCGCCGCGCGCAGCGATGCAAAAGGTGTTGCCGCCGCTGCGGCCGTGCCGCCGCCCTTGCGGGTCTCAACCGCCTCGCCCTGTTGCCACAGCGTCACGCACACCCCGCGCCGTGTCCAGGCCACCAGCGCCACCGACACCGCGTAGGCCAGCGCGATCCAGCCCGCAATCACGAAAACGCCCGGAACGGCCGCCGTGTGCACGCCGGTCAGAAAAT
>CALDSM010000685.1 GCA_937923585.1 uncultured bacterium | reverse complement strand
GCGACGGGCTGCTGCCGGCGTACCTGCGGTTCCTGCGCGGCGGGGGGGGCGCGGAGGGCCTGCCGCGCGGCATGTCCCGCGAAATCCTCCAGCAGAACCGGCAGGTGCAGCGCATGTCGCGCGGCATTGTCGGCAAGGTGCTGGACGCGTTCAAGGAGTTGGCCGCGAAGGACGCCGACAAGTACAAGACGTTCTGGGCCGAGTTTGGCCGCGTGCTGAAGGAGGGGCTCTTCGCCGACACGGACAACCGCGACAGCCTGCTGTCGCTGCTGCGGGTGGTCACCACCGCCTCGGGCGGGGAGAGCGTGCCGCTCAGCGACTACCTCGGGCGCATGAGGCCCGGCCAGGAGCAGATCTACTTCCTGTGCGGCGAGTCGCGCGCGCGGCTGGAGCGTTCGCCGCATCTGGAGGCTTTCCGCGACAAGGGCTATGAAGTGCTGCTGCTCGACGATCCCGTGGACGAGGTCTGGACCTCCGCCGTGTTTGAGCATGAGGGCAAGAAGTTCCAGTCCGCCGCACGGGGGCTCGTGAATCTGCCCGACGGCGACGAAACGAAGCAGGAGGCCGAATCGGAGCGCAAGGAGCAGGAGAAGGCCCATGCGTCGCTGCTGGGCAAACTGGGCGAGCATCTGAGCGGGTCGGTGAAGGAGGTGCGGTTCTCGACCCGGCTGACCGAGTCGCCGGCCTGCCTTGTCACCGACGCGGGCGACGCATCGCCGCAATTGGAGAAGATGCTGCGCGCCATGGGCCAGGAACTGCCCCCGACCCAGCGCATCCTCGAAGTCAATTCCGGCCACCCTCTGCTCGACGCGCTCCAGCGCGTGTACGACGCCGATCCCGAGTCGCCCGCGCTGGCCGATTACGCCAAGCTGCTCCATGGCCAGGCGCTGCTCGCCGAGGGCGGGCAGTTGGCCGACCCGGCCGAGTTCGCCCGGCTCGTCGCCGACCTCATGGTAAAGGCCGCCGGTTGACCCGGCCAGGAATCCCAGCCATGCTCGACCTCACTGAACCCAAGACGGCCCTGCTGCTGTCCGTGCTGCGCGATGCCGCCGCGTTGAGCCGCGCCGTGCGCGCCGGGACGAAGCCGGCGGGTCTCACCAAGGAAGACTTGTCCCCCGTAACCGTGGCCGACTTTGCCATACAGGCGATGGCCGGGCGGTGTCTGCGGGATGCCTTTCCGGACATTCCCTTGGTGGCCGAGGAGGACAGCGCCGACCTGCGCACGGCGGACGGCGCAGCCGTGCTGGAGGCCGTTACCCGGCACGTGTCGCGCTTTGAGCCGGACACGGCGCCGGCGGCGGTGTGCGACTGGATTGATGTGGGCGGTGCCGAACCCGGTGATTGTTTTTGGACGCTGGACCCCATTGACGGCACCAAGGGCTTTCTGCGCGGGGACCAGTATGTCGTGGCGCTGGCGCTGGTGGAACACGGCGTTTCGGTTCTGGGGGGCATGGCCTGTCCCGGTCTCGACCCGGACGGCGCACCCGGCGCGGGGATGATCGCGCTCGCCTGCCGCGGCGAAGGCGCGTGGAGCGCGCCGCTGGAAGATGCCGGCGCGGCATGGCGGCGATTACACGCATCCCCCTGCGGCGACCCGTCGCAGGCGCGCATGATGCGATCCTTTGAGGCGGGCCACACCGATCCGGAACAAATTGACGCCATCGCCCGCGCGATGGGCATGAACACGGAACCGGTGCCCATGGACAGCCAGGCAAAATACGCCGCGCTGGCCGCGGGCCGCGCCGAAATGCAGATCCGCCTGCTGTCCCCGACGCGGCCGGACTACAAGGAAAAGATCTGGGACCATGCGGCGGGCGCGCTTGTGCTGGAAGAGGCGGGCGGCCGCGTCACCGACCTGTTCGGCGCGCCGCTCGATTTCACGCGGGGCCGCATGCTCAGGGCAAATACAGGGCTGCTCGCGACCAACGGCGCGGTCCACGACGCCGCGCTGGCGGCGGTGCGCGGCGTGCTGGAACGCGGATAGGGCCTGTGGGATAGGCGTCTTCGCCTGTCGTCCTTTTGTGTCCGTCGCATGCTTGCAGCCGGGGGCGGCTGTCCCACAGGCCCGTCCCGTTTGCCGCATTCGGGGAAAGTGCGGTACGATCCGTTCAGGCTTTGTGCAACAACATTGAAGTGAGAGAATTCGTCATGCCCGAGGAAAAGCAGGAAGACACGCAAAAAGTCCGGCAAATGCTGGAGCAGCAGGCCGAGGGGGAGAAGCTCAGCTTCCAGTCGCTCCTGCAGGAGTATGGCGACTTCACCGTCCCGACATCCCGGCCTTCAGACGATTTTGCCAACATGGAAACCCTCATCACCCCAGGCGGGGATTTCTCCAGTTTTGACTCCGTGCCCGACGGGTCGCTGCTGGACCGGAATTCACTGTTCACCGCTGGAACCGTCATGGGCGACATGCTGCCCGAGGCGCGGCGCAGTAAGTTCGAGCAGGACATGCGCGTTTTGGGAGCCAGTGGAGGCAAGAAGACGCCCATATGGCTCCAGGCATTCTTCGTCGGCGGGCTCTCGCTGCTGCTGCTTATGCCCATTGCCGGCGGGTCCGGATTCGTCATGTTCCAGCCCTGGTATTCTTATGCCGTCATCTTCCTGGCCGCAGGCAACACGTTTTGGTCCCTTTATGGCGTGGTGCATGAGGATGAGCCCAGGGACCGGTGGCTGTGCCTCATCGGGCTGGCCATGGCGCTGGCTGCGATTACGGCCGCATGGCTGATGCGCGCGCCGCCCCAATTCTGAAGGGAGACCGGACATGAGCGAGCTTTTGGCCCTTGTCATTCTCTACAAGTGGGTTCTACTGGCGCTTGCCCCCTTCGTGATTGCGATCATCGTCGTCAAGCTTCGCGGATAGGGCCTGCCGCCGCACAGTCATCCCTCATCCAGCCCCCGCCGTTTGCCTTTGGGTGTGCGGCGCGAAATAATGTGGCGTGGCGGGTGTTCTCCCTTCTGGATTTGCCGGGCACGCCTTACCGTTCGACGTGAAACAATTTGGTTCCCGCCTCAGCAGTGTGGCATAATGGCGCATCAACCACGGGCTTTCGCCCCCCGGGTGGGGCTGCGGACCCGCACAAAGCAAGGAAATCAGGCGCAATGGAAGATAAAGAGAAGGTGGCCCAGCGTGTTCGCGAAATCATCGCCGAACGGCTCAACCGCAAGGTGGAAGACCTGACCGACGCGGTGCGCATCGAGGAGGACCTCGGCGCCGACTCCCTGGACAAGGG
>CALDSM010000684.1 GCA_937923585.1 uncultured bacterium | reverse complement strand
ACACTCTTTCCCTACGCTACGCTCTTCCGATCTCATCGTGGCACTGCCCAGGATGGAATCCAAGATCATGTAGTCCCTCACTTTGCAGGCATACTTTTCGGCTTCTTCCCTGACTGCACCCGGCACGTTTCCCCATTGCTTCGCGCGGGTGCTGTCCGCGTTAATCCAGTCGGCGAGCGCCTTCTCATTGCTTTCCACCGTTGAAATGAAATCCGCTTTCTTGACCTGTTCCTGCAGGGCTTCCAGAAACAGCAGGGAATTCATCCGGTAGAAGATGGGGCCGGCGAGTTTCACTTTCAACCCTGCATCGGATTCGCCCAATTTCTTGTAGACGCTGATCAGGTCTTTGGTGGTGTCAATTCTGAAGGGATTTGAGACATCTATCAGGAACTTGTACTCGGAGCTCGTCTTCAACCGTTCGGTTCGTCCCGGGAATCCGGCAACCATCACGAAGTCGTTGGGTTTGAGCGGCTCCGTTGGGACCCTGAAATGGTTTTGGGGGCGGTAGGGCACGTTGTCGGGGCTGAAGGCCGCACTGTTGCCGTCCCTGTCCACATACGCCCGCAGAAAGGCAAAATCCCCCGCGTGCCTCGGCCAGTGCCAGTTGTCAATGTCACCGCCGAAGGAGCCGACGGACATGGGCGGCGCTTGGACCAGGCGAACATCCTTTATCTCACGCCGCTTGACGAGGTAGTACCGCTGGCCGTCGAAGTAGCTCTTCACCTCACATTTGAGGTCTTTGCCCCCGGCCTCACCCGCCTTCGTCAGCGCGGTCGCGCGCTGCTCGATTTCCTTCTGGCGTTTCAGCGGGTTGCCGATCTTCTCCAACCCGGCACGCATCGTTTCGGTCACGTCCTTGAAGTCAAAGTTGATGAAGATGCGGTAGCTCGGGGGCGCCTTCAATTCCTGTTCGCGCGTCCGGGCAAGGTGTCCATTCTCCACAAGGTTCGCATCGGGGGTCGAATTGAATTGGAGGATGGGCACGACACAATGATGGTTCGTGACAATAAGGCCTTCCGGGGAAACGAAGGAGGCGGAACCGCCGTCCAGGGAAACCACGGCCGCGAGGGGGCCGTTTGGCGTGTCACACAGGGACTCGGGATGCTCAACGCCCAGTTCCGACAGGGTCTTTGCGTGTTCGGTGATCTGCATGGGCGTCCACATGCCGCCCGGATTCTCAAATGCGTGCAGATCGAAACAGAAGAAAGCCGTCAATGCGAGCGTACAGGCCAGTCTCATGCTTCCCCCGTTCAAGGTGATGGTTCAGGACTATCGGCACCCCCGCAAGAGCGGACAGGCAATGGTTCCGCCCGTGAAGCAGTCGCCGCGCTCATTATGTGTCGAGTGACCCAAATTGTCAAGAACAGGGCGCCACCCCATGCGCGACCGTTTGCCGTCGTGTGCCAGGACGGCCGGGTGCGGTTTCGCCGCGCTGCCGTTCGGTTACAGCCGTCACGATTTGCGCCACGGCTCCTGTTGGGGTAACCTGAAGTGACCCGCAACAACGGCAGCAGTTGCGTGGCCCTGACGTCACAGTCTTGCCTGAGTTTTCGGTGTCTTTGTGCTATATTCTCATTTCAATGTTCCACATGTGCTGCGAAACGGGCAACAGCGCGGCAACGGGCGTTCTCCACGCCGCGGGAAAGGATCTGTCATGGCGGGAATCAGTGTCGGATTGAACACGGAGGCGTTTCGGCACGCGGACAAGCCGCTCGAGTATGCGCTCAACGCCATCCGCAAGCAGGGCTACGAGTACTGCGAGCTCAACATGCTCAACGGGCGTGACCTGCTGTGCGAGGCCGGTTACTACGGTGCCATCAGCATGGAGCGCGACCCGCTCGAGGTCCGGGAACTGGTCGAGGCCCATGGGCTGAAGGTCAGCGCGGTCAGCGCCCATGCGCCGATGGCGCAGCCCGAGATCAGCGTGCCCTTCCTCACGAAGGCCGTCTTGTTCGCGGAAGCCGTGGGGGCGAAATGCGTGTGCACCGACGAGGGCGTGGTGCCCGACTGGATGACGAAACGACAGGCTTTCGACGTGATGCACTACACGTTGCGGCGTGTGCTTCCGGTGGCGGAACGCCACAAGATTCACATCGCCCTTGAACCGCACCAGCGCTATTCGGTCAAGCTGAAGACCTACCTTGAGCTCCTCGACCTCGTGAAGTCGCCGTATTTCAACTGCAATCCCGACACGGGCAACGTGTTCATGGCGGGCCAGGACCCCTATGAATTCCTTGAGGCCATTGCGAAACGAATCGTCCACGTTCATGCCAAAAATATCGGCGGTGTCGTGATGGGCGACCGCGGCAAGGTGACGGGGGTGCCGTCCGGTTGCGCCTGCGGGGAGGGCGTTCTGGACTGGAAGCGCATTGTGAAGATCCTGCGCAAGGCGGGTTTCAAGGGCGTGCTGTCGGTCGAGTGCAGTTCCGAGGAGCAGGGAAGCGCCAGCATTCGTCATCTCAGCGCGATGTTGAAGAAATAGCAGGAGTTCAGCCAAAGGATGCGGTGCTGAAGATGCTTCGTGTCCAAGACATGCTTGTTGTGTGAAGAAGCGGCCATTTTTTGACTGCGGTGGCCATGCCGCCGCTTTCCCCCGCTGTGGCAATGACGCGACGGCGGGAAGATGGCCTCCACGAGTGAAAGCGGCGGCACGGCCACCGCAGTCAAAAAGAAAAACGGGAGACGGACTGCAATGAACATGAATCGTCGTCAATTCCTGGGCCGTTCGGTCGCCGCAGGCGCCGGGCTTGCACTGCCCAACATTATCCCGGCCTCCGCGCTGGGTGCCGATGGCGCCGTCGCCCCCAGCGAGAAGATCACCCTCGGCTGCATCGGGGTGGGAAGCCAGGGCAAGAACAACATGAACTCCTTTCTGGGGCTTCCTGACTGCCATGTTGTCGCGGTGTGCGACACCTATGCGGACAGAAGGCGGGAGGCCAAGGACATCGTTGATGCGAAGTATGGAGACACGGGCTGCGCGATGTTTGCGGACTTCAGGGAACTGATTGCCCGGAAGGACATTGATGCCGTCGTGATCACCGCGCAGGACCATTGGCATCTTCTTATGGCAACCGCGGCCGCGCGCGCCGGGAAGGACATGTATTGCGAGAAGCCGCTCGGCGTGTCGGTTGGCGAATCCACCCGGCTCCGCGAGGTGGTCCGGGAAACAAAGCGCGTGTTTCAGACGGGCACATGGCAGCGCTCGCTGGAGCCCTTCCAGCGCGCATGCACGCTCGCCCGAAACGGGTACGTGGGCAAGATTCACACCGTGGAAGTGGCCACCGAGGGGCCCAAGTACCGGCCAAAGTACGCGGGCACCCTCGAGCCCCAGCCGGTGCCCGACGGTTTCGACTGGGAGATGTGGCGCGGCCCGGCGCCGGCGAAGCCCTACAACCCCGGCCGCGTCGCATGGCCCGACTGGTACCTGATCTGGGACTACTGCGCCGGCTTCATCACCAACTGGGGCGTTCACCATCTCGACATCGCCAACTGGGGCCTTCCGGAAATCGGCGATGCCCCGTTTGAACTTGAATGCACTGCCACCTACCGCAACGAGGGTTTCACGGACAACGTGGATTCATGGAGCGCGGTGTTCACCTACGGCTCGGGGCTGCGCATGATCTTCAAGGACAGCGTTCAGCAGAAGAGCGGATGCCGATTTGTCGGCGACAAGGGATGGGTTCACGTGGACCGGTCCGGCATTTGGGCCGAACCCGAGTCTTTGCTGAAAGTTGAATTCAAGGACACGGACATCAAGCTTACTGATTCGACGCACCACGGCGGCAACCTGCTTGAGTGCATCCGCAGCCGCAAGGACCCGGTGTCCGATGTGGACGCCGCGCACAAAGCCACCATTCTCGGCATGCAGGCCGACATCGCGGCGCGCCTGAAACAGAAGCTGCGGTGGGATCCAAAGGCCGCGCACTTTGTGAATAACGACGACGCCAACAAGATGCTTGAGCGCCCCATGCACAACGGATGGAAACTGACATGACCAGAACCCGTACCGCAGGCGTCTCGCCTGCCTCGTCTTTCCTTGCATCCGGACACACGCCAAACCCACAAGGCAGGCGGGACGCCTGCGGTACGGGGTTGGCCTTTTGCCTGTTGCCGGCACTGTCATGCCTCATCATCATGTTCTGTTGCGGCGTCGCCGCGGCCGAGACACCGTTTGGGTGGCGGGTCGGGCCGACGGCGTGGAGTTTCAACCGGTTCTCGTTCTTCGAGGCGGTGGACAAGACGGCCGCGCTTGGGATGGGCTGCATCGAAGCGTATGAAGGACAGCGCGTCCGGTCCGATTCGGAGGTCCCGTTCGACGCGAACCTTTCGGACGAGGTGATTCAGCAGATCCGGGCGAAGCTCAATGAGGCCAAGGTCCAGCTTGTTTCCATCTACCTTCAAACCATTCCTGCGGACGAGGCCGGTTGTCGCCGCGCGTTCGAATTCGCAAAGAAGCTCGGCGTGGGTGTAATCGTTTCGGAACCGCCTCCCGAGTCATTGGACGCCATCGAGAAGTGCTGCAACGAATTTGCCATCAGCCTCGCCATTCACAACCATCCCGAGGGCAAATCGCAGTACTGGAACCCGGAAGCTGTGGTGAAAGCATGCAAGGGTCGCGGGCCGCGCATCGGGGCCTGCGGTGACACGGGCCATTGGCTGCGTTCGGGCCTCAAGCCGGTTGACTGTGTGCGGCTTCTCGGGGATCGGCTCCTGACTGTTCATCTCAAGGACCTCGACAAGGCGGCGCAGGATGCGCATGACGTGCCCTGGGGCCAGGGTGTCGGCGAACTCGCGCCGGTGCTCCAGGCCATCGAGGAACTGCGGCTGCGTCCTGCGCTGTTCGGGATCGAATACGAGGCCGATTGGGAGAACAACACGGCGCAGATTGACGCGTGCGGAAAGTGGTTTCAGCAGACGGCCGCCGGACTGGCCGCCGCGGCCGGCGCGGAGGCGCCCCTCTTTGCCGGCTGGGCCTCCATAGATATCACGCCCCCCAAACCGGTGGCCCTCGTCGGGCAACTGTCCAAACGGATCTCGACCGGCGTGCTGGACCCGCTCACGGCCACCGCGCTTGCCATTGAGACGCGCGGTCCGGACGGCAGGCGTGAACAAGCCATCCTGCTTTCCTATGACCTTTGCGGGTCGTACAAGACCGTGACAGACCGTGTGCGCGGGGCGCTTGCCGCCCGCCTGCCCGACTTCGACGCGGAGAAACTGGTCGTGAACGGCACGCACACGCATACCGCCCCGGGAGTGGACGACAGCATATTCCGGGGCCTGTATGACGTCAGCAACGACCCCGGCGTCATGACGGCTTCCGAATACGGCGCGTTCTTCATTGAGAAGGCCGCCGGCGTTGCGGCCGAGGCGTGGCAAAACCGGGCACCGGCGAGCATGAACTGGGCGCTGGCGAGCGCCGCCATCGGAATTAACCGGCGTGCCCGGTATTTCGACGGCACCGCCAAGATGTACGGAGATACGCGGCGGGACGACTTCAAGGGCTACGAAGGAACCACGGATCCCGGCGTCCAAATGCTCTTCTTCTGGGGACCAGACCAGGCGCTGACCGGAATGGTCGTCAACATCGCGTGTCCCACCCAGGAGACCGAAGGGCTCTGCCAGGTCTCCGCCGACTTCTGGCACGACGCACGCCAGGAAATCCGCCGCCGCCACGGCGAAAACCTCTTTATCCTCCCCCAAGTCGCAGCCGCAGGCGACAATTCGCCGCACTGCATGTTCCGCAAAGACGCGGAGAATGTCATGCTCCAGCGCAAGGGCATCTCGCGAAGGCAGGAGATCGCACGGCGCATCGCCAATGCGGTGGATGATGCACTGCCCACCGCGAAAACGGACGCCAAATCTGCCATCTGCCTGAGGCACGACGTGGTCGCGCTCGACCTGCCCGAGATGGGGGGGCCGCGCACGCCGTTCTACGAAACGGATTCGGTGCATCCGATGCAGTTTCACGTGCTGAGAATGGGCGACGTCGCAATGGCCACCAATCCCTTCGAGCTGTTCCTGGACTACGGACTGCGCATCCAGGCCCGCAGCAAACCGATGCTGACCTTCCTCGTCCAGCTTTCCGAATCCAACGGCGGCTACCTCCCCACCGCCGAGGCCATCACCGGCGGCGGTTACAGCGCGGACAACTTCATCGTCAGCCCGGAGGGCGGACAACTGCTCGTGGACAAGACCGTTTCCCGCGTTAATTTCCTGTGGCCTTGACGTTTTTCTAAGATCACATTTTGACACGTCAAGAGGGTGAATTGCTCCAGGAAGAACAGGGACTCAGGCAAGTATGACGGAAGCAAACTCAATAGTGCCCACCGAGCGGATTGAACGGCATATCCTGCTGATACGTGGACACAAAGTCATGTTGGACAGTGACTTGGCAGAGCTTTACGGGGTCGAGGTGAGAACCCTGAACCAAGCCGTAAAGCGCAGCATCGAGCGGTTTCCTGAAGACTTTATGTTCCAACTGAGCCCCGACGAGGAAGAACGTCTAAGATCACAATCTGTGATCTTAAAGGCTGGTCGTGGACAGCATCGCAAATACCTACCCTATGCTTTCACCGAGCAGGGCGTCGCCATGCTTTCCAGTGTTCTGAACAGTCCCCGCGCCGTCCAGGTCAATATTGAAATCATGCGTGCCTTCGTTCAACTCCGACAGATGCTTGCGTCGAATGAGGATCTCGCCCGGAAACTGGCCGCGTTGGAAAGGAAATACGACGCCCAGTTCAAGGCTGTGTTCGATGCCATCCGCCACCTCATGGCTCCGCAACAACCACCCAAGCGCCGACAGATCGGGTTCAACCGTGAGGAATGCTGAAAGTGCGGGCAGCGGGTGAAATGGAAACGCCGCAGGAGACCGTTCAAATGACATCGCGTGAACGGGTGCTGGGCACACTGGCCCGGACCGGATATGACCGCATTCCGGTCAAGCATGAGGGAACGCCGGAGGTGAATCAGGCGCTGATGGCGCATTTCGGCCTGGCCACGGAGGAACAGTTGCTCCTGGTGCTGGGGGATGATTTCCGCTATGTGCAGCCGTTGTATTGCGGACCCGAGTTGAAGACATGGCCGGACGGCAGCATCGAAGGCTTTTGGGGCGAGCGGTACGGACGAAAGGCCTACGAGGGAGGGTCCTACATGGAGCCGGTCTTTCTGCCGTACGCGGGGATTACGCGCGCGGAGGACTTGGACCGGAGCCGGTTCCCGCAAGTTTCGTGGTTTGACTTTTCCACCATTCGCGCCCAGTGCGAGGCGCTGGGCGGGCAGTATGCGGTCTGCATCGGGTCCGCGGGCGACATGGATTTCATCAACACCATCGGCCGCATGCGCGGCATCGAGCAGGTGCTCGAGGACCTGCTGACGGAGAACGAGGCGTTCATGGAGATCATGGAAGCCCGGTTCCAGTTCTACTACGGGTTGCACGAGGCGACGCTCGGGGCGGCCGACGGGATGGTGGACATCCTGCACGTGGGCGAGGATCTGGGCTGCCAGCAGGGGCCGACCATCAGCCTCGACATGTTTGACCGGCTCTTTGCACCCAAGTATGAGGCGCTGTTCCAATTGGCGCACCGCCACGGCGCGAAAACAATGATGCACATGTGCGGCACCGTGAACATGTTCCTGCCGCGCCTCATTGAAATCGGCCTTGACATCCAGGACGTGGTCCAGCCGACCACGCCCGAGATGGACATCGCGGCGTTGCAGCGACAGTTCGGCGAGCGGCTGACCTTCTGCGGCAGCCTATGCGTCCAGAGCCTGCTGCCCTTCGGCACGCCCGCCGACGTCGAGCGCGAGGTGCGCCGCCGGCTCGACCTGTTCCCGAAGGGCGGGCTCTTCCTCGGTCCGACCCATGCCGTCCAGGTGGGCACGCCCATAGAGAACGTCCTCGCCATGTACCGAACGGCGGGTAGCCTCATGGAACCGGTCGAATCCTGGGTGCATGATGTCGGAACGGCTGGCGGTGGTCTGGAATTTGACCGGTTCAAGCTGTTTTAACCGGCACAGAATACCTGCCCGTACGCCCCATTCCACCATAACGCAATGTCTTGCCGTCAAAGGTCGTCGGTCTGCGGGGCGATGACACGGTCGTCCAGCCTGACCCTGGCGCGTGTGCCTTGCGGCCGGCGCCGATGTGGGTGGGACTGACGCCGGACGTCCCCATTTTGCACTTCTCCCCACCAAAGCGATATCCTACCGTCCGCCCGTCGGCAAGGTGCGGGCTAAAATCATCGCAAAAAGCGTTTCCCGCCCCGCCTTGGGGCCGGGCCGCACCCCAAACCAAGAAGGATTGTGAGTCATGCCGAAGCTTGCCATTCTGGGCGGAAAGCCGCTCGCGGGAAAGAACAAAAAATGGGCGAAGTGGCCCGTCAGCGAGGAGAGCGACGCGCAGTTGGTCGCGAAGATCACGCGGTCAAACCGGTGGTCCTTTGACGGGCCGGTGGAGTGGGAGTTCGCCCAGAAGTTCACGGCCTACCAGGGCGCGAAGTTCGGCGCGTGCTGCGCCAACGGCACCGTGGGCATCCAGATGGCGCTTGAGGCGCTGGGCATCGGCGCCTACGACGAGGTGATTGTGCCGGGCATGACCTGGCAGGCCACGGCGGCCGCCTGCGTGGACGTGAACGCGATTCCCGTCCTGTGCGATGTCGAGCCGGACACCTACAACCTTGACCTGGACAAGGTCGAGGCGGCGATCACATCCAGGACCAGGGCGATCATCGTGGTACACCTGTACGGCTGCGTGACGGACATTGACCGGCTGCTGCGCATCTGCAAGAAGAACAACCTGTTTCTCATCGAGGACTGCGCGCACCAACACGGCACCTTCTGGAAGGGAAAGGGCGTGGGCTCCTTCGGCGATGTCAGCTCGTGGAGCTTCCAGGAATCCAAGGTCCTCTCCTCGGGCGAGGGCGGGTTCAACATGTGCAAGAACAAAGAAGTGTTCTACAAGCTGTACAGCCTGCGCAACTGCGGCCGGCCCTACCCGGCCGACCCGCCCGTGTTCGGGCTGAAGAAGGCCGCGCCGATGGACACCGCGCTCCAGTCGGGCAACTACCGCCTCACGGAGTGGCAGGCGGCGCTGCTGCTCGGCGGGCTGTCGCGGCTCGACAAGCAGGTGAAGGACCGCGACGCCAACGCCATCTATCTCAACTCGCTGCTCGCGCAGATTCCGGGCATCCAGGTGATGCGCCGCCGTCCGCAGGTCACACAGCAAAGCTACTTCAACTTCGTGTTCCGCATTGACGCCAAGGAACTGGGCGTGGACAACACGCAGTTCTGCCAGGCATTGGACGCGGAACTGGGCGTGCCCGAACTGTTTGAGCCGCCCTATGAGCCGCTCAACGGCTGCGGGCTCTACAAGCCGCTGACCAAGACCCGCCACGGCCTCACCCCGGCCTACAAGAAGGCCATCAACCCGAAGCGGTTCAGCCTGCCCGTGTGCGAGGAGGCCAACCGGCACAGTGGCGTGTGCGGACACCACCAGATCCTGATGAACAGCAGGGCCGACATGGAATTTCTGGCCGCCACCGTGAAGAAGATCGTGGACAACATCGGCGAACTGCGCCAGTACAAGGCCGGCGAAATGAAGAAGTACCAGGGGCTCGCCCGGTAGCCAAACGAAGACAAGCAAGACGGCCCGGCTTCCGTGATGGAGGCCGGGCCGTTTCGTTACTGTTTTTTTCCGGCGGGGCCGTGCCCGCGTTGCGGTATGCGGCGCTTCATGTTAGCATGAAGGCATGGAGACCATGAGCGCGCAAATGCAGGAACGGGTCAACGAACTGGTGGACACCTACCGGGACCGTTGCCTGTGGTTTCTTCGCAAGGACTATTATCCGGCGGACGTGGAGAGCGCCCTGCGGGCGCTTGACCATATCCGGCGGCACGGGGACTTAAAGGCGTTTCAGCAGGCGGGCGAACTTTACCAATGGCTCTCACCCCATTCCAGCAAACCTTCTGCCGGTGCATAGCGGCCAACCGCATCGCCCAGGGGGAGAGTTATGTTGCGGGCGGTTCGGCACTCAACGCGCTGCTGGGCGGACGACGCCTCTCGCGGGACATAGACCTGTTTCACGACACGGCCGAGGCGCTGGAGGCCACCTGGCAGGCGGACCGTGCGCTGCTGGAGACTGCGGGATACGACGTGCGCGTCATTCACGAGCGGCCCGCCTATGTGGAGGCGCTGGTGGGTGACGGGAATGAATCGGTGCTGGTCCAGTGGACGCGCGACAGCGCCTTTCGCTTCTTCCCGCTGGTGCAGCACGACGATTTCGGGCTGACATTGCATCCGGTGGACCTGGCCACAAACAAAGCGCTGGCGCTGGTGGGAAGGCTGGAGGTGCGCGACTGGGCGGACATCATTACCTGCCACGAACAGGTGCAGCCGCTCGGTTACTTGTTGTGGGCCGCCTCCGGCAAAGACCCGGCATTCAGTCCGCTGAGCATTCTTGAGCAGGCAGGACGTTCGGGACGTTACACAGCGAACGAATTCCAGGAACTGTCTTTTGAGGGACCGCCCCCGGACGTCGTTGCACTCTCAAGGCAGTGGCACGGCATGCTGGAAGATGCACGCTCCATCATCGGACTTCTGCCGGTGGAGCAGGCGGGCAAGTGCGTCCTGGAAAAGAGCGGCAGTCTCTGCCGCGCGTCCGAGGCGCAATTGGCGCATGACCTCGCGGACGAGCGGATTGTGTTTCACCCCGGCTGTGTTCGGGGTGCCTTCCCGCAGGTTCTGGTCGAATTCAAGCCGGCACAATAACCCTGCCGAAGCCCCTTCGGAAAACCTCCTGACGAAAACCAACTACCCAGCGAAGTGCCGCCTGTTCTTCCGGTATTACGGACCTGATCCTGTCATGCGCTTGCGGAATCCTGTGACTTGGTCGTTGAGTGAGCGGCCATAGACGGTTTGAAAAAGCGTCTTCTCGTCTTTTCCATCAATCAGACCGCGCTCAAAGGTGGAGAACCGGGTCTGGCCGCCCGTCTGAACAAGATCCTCCACAAAACACGCCAACTCGGAATAGATGAACCAGTACTTGTCCGTCAACGGAAAGCGCTTCAACACGCCTGCCCGGTGCCAGGGCTTTGTGGTGAAATCCGAAGGATGCAGGAAGTATCCCTCCCGCATCTTTGCGCGCACCTGGTCGCGGGTCAGGTATCCGTCAACACCCCTCTGGTCTGCATTTAAGACCGCAAGCCCTTCCAGCAGCCAGTCTGGAAATCCGATGAAACGCGCAAGCGGCATGTTCTGGTACAGCAGCGAATGTGACAGTTCGTGCGTCAGGTAGGTGTCAAGGTGTATGGTGCCGGCCCCGGCGTCGCGCAGCGCGCGCGCTGACACGTACAGACGCCCGTATTTTGGATAAACGCAGAAGCGTGCCCCGGTCCGGACCAGGCGCCAGTATTCGGCGTCCGATCCGCAAACGAATATCTCCGCCCTCATCGGGAAGGTCATCGCGTGCGTCTTCTCCACCCCGGCAACAAGTGCGTCAATCCCATCGAACATCCCGAGATCGGTGCCCTGATGAAAGTAGACCCGCGCGCTGTCCGTGTCGCGGTGCTGGAAACCCATCACCCAGGGGGACAGCGGCTGAAGCGGCCCCCACAAGAGTGCGGCCAGCAACAGAACAGAACACAACGCGAGAATCCCCGCCGACGCTGCCAACACGAACTTCTTTTTCGCTGGAGCCATGAGAATCCCTCCCCGGCAAATGCCGTAGTTCTAAACGGCGAAACCGGAGACGACGTTGACGGACGTTCGAGAACAGACAGTCGGTTCCCTCAGTTTCCGCCCTCGCCGAAGAGCGCGTCCACGAACTGCCGCGCGTCGAAGGGCTGCAAATCTTCTACACCCTCGCCGACGCCAATCATGACAATGGGGATGCCAAGCTGCCTTTGTATGGCCACGGCCATGCCGCCGCGCGCGGTGCCGTCGAGCTTGGTGAGCACGATGCCGTCCACCTTCAGCGCCTCGGTGAAGATCTTCGCCTGCTGCAGGCCGTTCTGGCCGGTGGTGGCGTCGAGCACGAGCAGCACCTGGTGGGGCGCGCCGGGCAGGCGCTTGCCCACCACGCGCTGAATCTTCTTCAACTCCTCCATCAGGTTCGTCTTGGTGTGCAGGCGTCCCGCGGTGTCAATGATGACGTTGTCCACGCCGCGGGCGACGGCCGCATCGGTGGCGTCGTAGGCCACGGCTGCGGGGTCGGCGCCCTCCTGGTGGCGGATGAGTTCCGCGCCGGTGCGCTCCGCCCAGATGGTAAGCTGTTCGGCCGCCGCGGCACGGAAGGTGTCGGCCGCGCCCAGGAGCACGGTGCGCCCCTCGTCGCGCAGTTTTTGGGCGAACTTGCCCGCCGTGGTCGTCTTTCCCGAGCCGTTCACCCCGGCGACGAGCGTGACGTGCGGGCCGCTTTCGGCCGTCCACTGGGCCTGCCTTGCGCCGTTGTCGAGCAGCGCGACCATTTCGTCCTTCAGCACGGCATACAGCGCCTCGGCGTCGTCAATGCCCTTCTCGCGGGCGATGCGGCGCATGTCGGCGATGATCTGCTGCGTGGTCTCGACGCCCACGTCCGCCTCAATGAGCAGTTCCTCCAGGTCGTCGTACACCTCGTCGCTGACCCGGCCGCGGCCGGTGAATATGCTCTTGACACCGCCGACGAGGCTCGCCCGTGTCTTGCCCAGTTTCTCGCGCAGTTTCGTGAAGAAACTCATGGTTCATACTCCTGTTTGGAATCATGCCGGGATTTGGAAAAGCGGGGATTGACTCGCTTTTCGGCAGTGTGAAAAGCCTGTCTGTCCCTGCTTTTCCCCCTGTTTGTCCCCCAGAGATAACACGCCGCAGGGGGGGATTGCGAATCGGTGGCGGCGAACGCCGGGTTCAGCGGGAACCCATCGGATAGGCGACGGCCTGAAGCGCCCGGGGGACCGCTTCGCTGCGCGCCATAATCTGGTAGGTGCCGTCCGTCTGCGGGGCCGCCGAGCCGGCGGCGGCATAGTATTTTCCGTCCCGAAGCGCGCCGCCCGCCTGCCATTCCACGGAAATTGCGGAGGATTCCGCAAGCGTGCCCAAGCATCGGGCTTCCGTGCCGTCGGCGAATGCCGCCACTATCCGGACGGTATTGTCTTCCAGTGCGGCGTGGGCCGCACCCACGAAGCGCTCGGCGGTGCCCACCTTCTCAAACAGCGCAAAATAGCCGTCCGGCGCGGGAACACTGGGTGGGTTAAGCCGCGCGGTCTCTGCGTCGTTTTCCGTGGGGAACTGGCTCTTAAGTTCCGCGGCCATCGCCTCAAAACCG
>CALDSM010000683.1 GCA_937923585.1 uncultured bacterium | reverse complement strand
GACAAAACGCAAACAACCAAAATAGAACCACTTACGCCTTAAGTCAGTGCCATTCTAGTCTGTCCCTGATTTATAAATCTAAATCATAGTCTGTCCCTGATTTATAGTCTGTCCCTGATTTAAGTGCGCGGCGGGAAGACTGGCGAAACCCGGACACATCGGCCATGGTCCTTTGAACGTGGATGTGAATGTCCCATTTTTTTTGCCTCCGACCGTTCTACTGCTCGCCCGAAGCGGGGGTGCGTAACGGGCTGTTCCCGGAACCGATGGGGCTATGGTCGCCCTGCGCTTCAATTAAGAATTGCTCCTGATTGCTGCGCGCGGGGGGGGCGTTGTATCGCGTACAAGCACGCTTGTTCTGTCGTCCGGCCTTGAACAAAAAGCATGATCCGGCCTCCGGTTCTTGCTAGACTTACTGTTCCTTCATTCGCACCTGGAAGTAACCTGAGGAGAACGCACAATGAACGTTGAGCAACACATCGCGCACAGGGCATGGGCGTTTCAGTCACTGGACACGCTGGATGCCTTTCTCGCCGACCCGGACTTCGTTGGGGACATGGAAGAGGAGGCGCGCGTCATCGCGCGGAAGCGCAAGGAGTTGAAGGACGGCAAGTACCGGGTGGTCATTCTCGGCGAGTTCAACGCGGGCAAATCGGCGCTGGTCAACGCGTTTCTTGGCGACGAATACCTGCCCATGGTTCTGGAGGAATGCACCGCGAAGATCACGCACATCGTGCGGTCCGACAACATGAAGGTCGTGCTGAACCTCAACACGCCCGCGACGGAGTCGGAACTGGAAACCCTGGCCCGCCTGCTGACGGGCTGCGGCGTCGCCGCCGATGTGATCGCGGGCGAGGACATGAACGAGATCGTCATCGCCTTTCCGACAGGCCAGGGACGGGATCTGGTGCGGGCGCTGCGCCCGCTGGTGATGGTGTCGGCGGACGACGACTTTCCGCAACTGCAGTCGCTCCGCGGCAAGTTCGACGAGGTGAACGTCCATCTGCCCACCGACCTGCTGGCGGACGACGTGGCACTGGTGGACTCGCCGGGCGTGCACAGTATTTCGGAGACCAACGCGCGCATCGCGGAGGAGATCATCCCGAACAGCCACCTGATCATCTGCCTGCTGGACAGCCAGAATCCGGCAACGGAACACAACCGCGGCTTCATCGAGAAGGTGGTGAACCACCGCCGCCGCAAGGTCATGTTTGTCATCAACAAGGCCGACCAGCTCAACCCCGACGAGATTGATCCCAAGGGGCGGCGCGGCCCCGCCAAGGACCTTTTCCGCGGCCTTCGCGGCGTGGTGGACGGGCCCGAAATCCACTTCGTCTCCGCACTCTATTCGCTGGTGTCGTCCCAGCTTTCGGGCGGCCAGTTGACGCTGGCCGACCTGGACAGCAACAACAAGATCAAGATTCCCTGGACGGTGCAGCGCGAGCTGATGCAATGCGAGAACCCCGCCGACGGCGTGGCCCAGTATCTCGCCGAGAAAAGCAACATCGCCCCGCTGCGCGAGCGCCTGCTCCACTACCTGTACACGGAGAACAAGGAGGGCGCCCTGCTGGAGTCGGCGTGCAGGTTTGTGGACGACAAGGCGTGGACCTACGCCCGGCCCATCCAGGTGCAGCTCGACATGGCGCGCGACAATCCGCGCCTGGCAGAACTTGAAGCGCAGCGTGAACGGCTGTCGCTGCAAATCGCGGACGGCGCGCGCCGGGCGGAGGAGGTCGGGGGTACCCTGCGGGAAATGTCCGCCGGCGGCACGGTGGACGGGCGCGCATATCCCGGCTATGAGGGGCTGCTGGACAGTCTGATGACGGAGGAGGCCGTCCAGCGGTGCATTCTCGAGCCCGCCCGCGAATGGATTTACGACGACATCAACTACCGGGCCGCAAAACAGGGCGGTTTCTCGCCCCTGGCCGCCAAGGTGGAGATCCTTGCCGACGCGTTCCTTCAGGAAGTCTGCGGGGCGGTCAATTCGGAAATTGACCTTGCGGAAGGCGCGGCGCTGGAGGGGATGGGTGCCATGTGCCCGCCGAACGCCGCCCGGCATGAGGGTTTCGAGGCCCCCCGCATCCAGCTCGGCGACCTGCGGACAAGCCTGGCCGGTTCCTACTTCGGGTTCGCCGTCTTTGGCGGCGTCCTGTGCGCCGCCGCGGGCGCGGGCGCCGTGGCTTCCGGAGTGCTTGAGCAGTATTCTGTCTTGGCGACGGCCATGAACATGCAGATCGCGGGGGGCGCGGGCGCCGCTGCCGGTGCGCTGGCCGGGCTCCTTGCGAGGGCGGCCACCGCGAAATCGGTCTGCCGCAGGAAGCTCACCGGCGCAATCCGCGAGCAGGTCATGCAGTTCATTCTCGGCTCCGGCAGGGGCACCGCCGCCGACCGCACCCCGCCCATCAAAGAGCAGCTTCGGGAGGCTGTGTCGCGGCAACGCACGGGGTTCTCCGCCTATGTCCAGGAGGCGTTTGACGCCGTTGCGGAGGACATGCGGGCCCGGCTTGCCGAGGTGGTGGAGGAAGAGGCGGAACTGCGCCGGAAACAGGAGGAGGTCATCGCCCGCCTTGAGCCGAAACTGGCCGAACTTGCCGACCTCGGCCGCAAAGCCGCCGAAACCGCGCAGGCCCACGCGCAACCCCAGGCGCTGGCGGGCGTCTGAGGCGTTCTGCTGGAGAAAACATTGACTGTTGAACGCGCGGCGGGCCGCCCAAGGGTGTTGCCCGCCGCGCGGCATTTTCCGGTTGCCCACAACGGGGCTTCCAGGGGGATGCGGAATTCACCGGGAGCAACGGGCGCACCAACATTGCGGTGTGTTCACGTGCCGCTTCGCGCTGCTTCACGGCAAGCCGGGGCCGGACTACCGCGCGTTCTTCAGCCGTTCCATGAGCCGGGTGTTGCGGTGGGTGATGCGGCTGTTGCGCAGGGCCATCGCGATGGCCTTCTTGCTGCCCACAATCACCACCAGGCGCTTGCCGCGGGTGATGGCCGTGTAGAGCACGTTGCGCTGGAGCATCATGTAGTGCTGCGGCAGGAAGGACAGCACCACGGCGGGATATTCGCTGCCTTGGG
This sequence comes from uncultured bacterium, assembly GCA_937923585.1. Lineage (GTDB taxonomy): Bacteria > Hydrogenedentota > Hydrogenedentia > Hydrogenedentales > CAITNO01 > CAITNO01. Next base: position 1,441 of record CALDSM010000683.1, on the reverse strand, counting down.
ATTTGTGGACCGTGGCGCAGTAGGCCAGGGCGAGGTTGTCCGTTTCATCGAAAGGATAGATGACCTGGCGCTGGTCGTCAAAGGCGACCTGCAACTAGCCCGCGTCGGTGTCCACCAGCGTGATCACGCCCGTGTCGCCGTTGAACACGTCAAGGTCGTAGTTGTTGCGCAACTGCATCACCTTGTCGCCGACGCCGAATTCGCGCCGCGGCACGGGCGCGCCGTTCGGGTTGAGCGCGTTCTTGAGTGCCGTGTTGACGTGCTCGACGCCGGCCTCGCCACGCCGCATGGGGGAGAGGACCTGGATGTCGCGGACGGGGTCGAGCCCGAAGCGCGCCGGCATGCGGCGGGCCGCCACCTCGACAATCGTCGCGAGCGCGGCGGCGGGGTCGTCGCGCTCAATGAGCACGAAGTCACTGTCGTTAAAGTGGGGCATCTCGCCGCGGTTGATGCGGTGCGCGTTTTCGATGATGCCGCTGCCGTCGGCCTGGCGAAACACGGTGTCGAGCCGGACCACGGGCACGAGCCCGCTGGCGATCACGTCGAAAAGCACATTGCCCGCCCCGACGGAGGGAAGCTGGTCCACGTCGCCCACCAGCAGCAGCCGCGCGAAGGAGGGAATCGCGGCGAGCAGGCTGTTCATCAACTGCGTGTCTATCATGGACGCCTCGTCCACCACGATCATGTCGGTGTCGAGCGGGTTGTTTTCGTCGCGCTGGAACGCGCCCGTGTTGGGGCTGAATTCGAGCAGGCGGTGGAGCGTGCGCGCGTCGCGGCCGGTGGCCGCCTCCATGCGCTTGGCCGCGCGGCCCGTGGGCGCGGCGAGCAGGAACGACAGCCCTTTCTTCTCCAGTATGGCCAGCAGGCTGTTGAGCACCGTCGTTTTGCCCGTGCCGGGACCGCCGGTGATGACCAGCACCTTCGTCTCGACGCCTTTGCGGATGGCCTCGCGCTGGCCCGGTGACAGTTCGATGCCCTTCAGTTTCTCCACCCACTCCAGCGCCTTCTCGATTTGGATGGGCACGGGGTCGCAGGGGGTGCGCAGCAGCCGTTTGAACCCGTCGGCGCAGCCGCGCTCCGCGGCGTGCATCAGCGGCACGAAGCAGGCCTCGTCCTCCATAATCATGCGCTGCGTGGCCACCAGCCGCGTGACAGCCTCGTCCAGCAGCGCCGGGGCAACACTGAGCAGGCGTGCCGCCTCCTCGGCCAGTTGCGGCCGTTCGAGAAACATGTGGCCCTCGCCCGCGGCCGCGTTGAGCGTGTGCAGCAGCCCAGCCTCGATGCGCGCGGGCGCGTCCGCCGCAATGCCGATCTGCCGCGCGATGCGGTCCGCCGACTGGAATCCGATGCCGGTTATGTCCCCGGCCAGACGGCAGGGGTTGTCGCGAATGACCGTTGCGGCGCGGCCGCCGTACTCCTTCAATATCTTCACGTCCTGGCC
>CALDSM010000682.1 GCA_937923585.1 uncultured bacterium | reverse complement strand
GACAGCCTGGAGGTGTTTGGCGATGCGGCGGTGCTGGCCCAATGCGACCTGATTGTTCCCTGCTGGACGATGGGCGCGCTGAGCGCCGAACAGGAACAGGGGCTGTGCGCGGCGGTGCGCGCCGGGGCCGGCATTGCGGGCTGGCACGGCGGGCTGTGCGACGCGTTCCGCAACAGCACCGGCTACCAGTTCATGACCGGCGGGCAGTTTGTGGACCATCCCGGCGGGATCATTGACTACACGGTCAGGGTGACGCGCCCCGATGATCCGGTCATGGCGGGGATTACCGACTTCAAGATGCATTCCGAGTGCTATTACATGCATGTGGACCCGTCCAATGAGGTGCTCGGTACCACCACCTTCACGGGGGAGCATGCGGCCTGGATAGACGGGTGTGTGATGCCGGTGGCGTGGAAGCGGCGCTACGGGGCCGGGCGGGTGTTCTACTCGGCGCTGGGGCATGTGGCGGCGGATTTCGACGTGCCCGAATGCTGTGAGATCATGCAGCGGGGACTGCTCTGGGCAAGCCGGTAGGGATGGTGGAGTGGAGTGCAGCGAAACGCAACCCACCATCGGCGATCACCCCGGTTGTCAGGGACGGTGCGTTCCGTGCCGCTTTGCGGCACTTCACGCACCCTACAAATTGACGAAGAAGGCTTCCAGTTCCGCGGGCGTGTGCATCACATGGGCGGGTCTTCCCTTGAGCAGCCGCGGCTCATCATGCCACCCCCACGTCACGGCCACGGGCAACGCGCGCGCGCGGCGCGCTTCGGTCATGTCGCCGCGGGTGTCGCCGATGTAGTAGGGCGTGCGGCGCGGTTCGCGTTTGCGCGCGGCGCGGATCTTCTTGACCTTGCTCGGCTCGATGTCGGCGCCGATCACATCACGCACGCCCGTCACACTGTGCCGTTCCAGGAATCCGCGCACGACGGCCGTCTCATTGGAGGTGACGACATATACCGGGTGGCGTTCGGCGAGGCGTGACAGCGTTTCGGGCATTCCGGGGAAAGGGGGTACCGTTGCGGCAATGGCGCGGATGCGCGGGGAAAAACGGACGGCCATTTCACGCAGGCGGCTGACGGGGAATCCGGCCCGTACGAGTTGAAGAAACACATTCCCGTCAAACAGTGCGAGCAGAGACTCTTTCGAATTGATATGGTCGAAGCCCATCTCGGTGCAGACTTCGGTGAAGGCGGAAAAGTAGGTCTCAAGGCTGTCCGCAATGACACCGTCGAAATCGAACAGCAGCACCGGGCCCTCGCTGCGCCGCCGGAATCTCTGTATTGCATATCTGAGCAGAGGCATGGGATCCAACTCATTTCATTGCGTCATTTCCAGCGAAGCAGCACCGGAGCAAAGCCCACCGTCATGGCGAGTCCCGGACCTCCTACGTCGGCGATTCGCAGAGGAAAGACCTTCTCGTTGACATGGGCGACATCACGGCGACGCAAGGCACGTAGTGCCGCCCCTACAGGGCTGTGCCGTTTGGGGCGTGCGTCCACCCGGGCCTGACGGCCCGGGCTGATATATGCCGCACCTTCGGTGCTCAAGACGGGCCGCGGTCAGTCTTCTATCTTGTGTTCGGAGCGCCGAAGGCGCGCCACAAAACAGCCCGGGGCGTTAGCCCCGGGTCGCGGGCAAGACATGGGTAACTGAGCCCTGAAGGGGCGATACTGCTCACTTTCTTATCAGCGAAGCGAAGCGGTCTCGTTTCCGCTCCGGCCCGGACCTTGGGCCGTGGTTCCAAGAGATTGCCTCGCTTCGCTCGCAATGACGGTGGTTTCCTGCGCAGATTGTATGAACTCGGCTATCCCTTGATGATCCCGGTTATCGCGCGCACCAGCGCGCCGCACTGCTCGTCAGTGCCCACGGTGATGCGCAGCGCGTTTTCGAGCCCCCGGCTGGCGAAATAGCGGACGTAGATGCCCCGGTCGCGCAGCGTCTCAAATATCTCACGTGCCGACGGCGTGCCGTTCCAGCGCGCCAGCAGGAAGTTGCTTTGCGATTCGGGGATGTCAAAGCCCAGCGCGGTCAGCGCGTTATGCAGTTGGGCGCGGGTGCTGCGCACCCGCCGGACATTCTCCAGCATCCAGTCATAGTCTTCGACGGCGGCCAGGGCCGCGGCCTCACTGAAGGCGGACATGTTGTACGAGTCCTTCATCTTCATGAACTCGCCGATGATTTCAGGCCGCGCGGCGGCGATGCCGATGCGCATGCCCGCCAGGCTGAAGGATTTGGAGAAGGTGCGCATCACGACGGCGTTCTCGAAGCGTTCGGGGAAGTCCATGCAGTGGTCTTCGCCGAAATCAACGTAGGCCTCGTCTATGACCACGATGCCGGGAAAGCTCCGGCAGAGCCGCTCGACATCGGCGCGGGGTACGCTCACGCCGCTGGGCGCGTTGGGCCGGGCCAGCAGGCAGAGTTTCGCCGGGGTCGTGTAGAACGCCTCCGGCAACTGGAAGCGCCCGTCCAGATCCATGGAGACCATTTCGCAGCCGTGCAGCCTGCAGAGCACCTCGTAGAGCGAGTAGGTCGGGTAAGGCGCGAGGACCTTCTCGTCGGGGTCCACAAAGGTGCGGATGACGAGCGAGAGCAGTTCATCCATGCCGTTGCCGGCGATGAAGATCGGAAGAGCACACGTCTGAACTCCAGTCACGATCAGATCTCGT
>CALDSM010000681.1 GCA_937923585.1 uncultured bacterium | reverse complement strand
CGCCTTTCAAACTGCCGAAAGGCGAGTCAGTCCCCGTTTTTCGCTTGGTCTTCTTCGGTTGTTTAAGTGGCATCATTTGTGACTCGCTACACTAGGTCTGGCGCATGTCTTCCGTCTTGAGGCACAGAACGGCTACGGCACCGTTCTCATTGTGCAGGTTCAGGGTTCCCCGCAGGGATTCACACACAAGTTGCCGAACCAGGTGCATCCCCACGCCGCCGCCGCCTTCCAGCACCGTTTGGGGATAGCCCGGGCCGTCATCCCGGTACTCCAGGCAGAGGAGTCCGTCCTCCTGGACCACCGTCACCATGATGTTGAGTTCGCGGCGGTCCTGGAGGGCGTGTTTTGCCGTGTTGACGGCCAGTTCATTGAGAACCATCGCCATGCTGCCCGCCTGCCTGGGAGAGAGCTGCGCCGAAGAGGGCCTCACCGTCACGGAAATGTCGCGCCCCCGGGGAATGGCCATCAGCGCGGCTCGGATCACCCGCACGGCGAGGTCATTGAGGCGGAGCGGTTGCCAATGGGCGTCCGACAGCATTTGATGCACCTGCAGCAAGCCGCGGATGCGCAGCGCAAGACTGTCCAGCACGGCGGTGATTTCGGCGCGGCACTCGTCCCGCGCATGCTGTTTTTCGCCCAGGAGCAGTCCGAGGATGGACGTCAGATTGTTCTTGACCCGGTGGTTGACCTCCGCCAGCAGTTCGGCCTTGACCCGGGCGTCGCGCTGCGTCTGTTCAAGCAGCCGCTGCAACTCTTCCTCCTGGCGCTTGCGTTGGGATATGTCCCTGTGTACGCCGATAAGCCCGATGATCTTTCCCTGCTCGTCTCTGATGGCGTCTGCCTGCACGGCTGCGCTGAACTTGCTGCCGTTCTTGGCCTTCACGACGAGTTCCCCGCTCCAGGATTCCCCGCGCATGACGGTCAGGAACATCTCGCGGGCCGCTTCCCGGTCCTCGTACACCATGACCGGCCCCAGGGGGGAAGCCAGTTCTTCAACGGCGTAACCGACCAGTTCCGTGTACGCCCGGTTCTGGTAGAAATGAACGCCGTTCGGGTCTGCCATGCCTATGGCGTCGCCGGTGCTGTCCACCGCCTTTCCGATGCGCACCAGCGCCTCTTGCGCGCGCTTGAGTTCCGTCACATCATTCATGACGGTCAACAGAACCTTCTTGTCCTGCATCTGAATCAGGTGCCCCGAGAAGAGGCCGTTCCTGACCTGTCCATCCTTTGTTCGAACGGCTATTTCATAGTTGTTCAACACGCCCTTTTCCAGAAGGACTGCCTTCATCACGGCGCGCTGTTCGGGGTTAACGAACAGGCCGAGCCCCAGGGATGTTGCGCCAATGACCTCTTCCCTTGTGTATCCGGTAACGTTCAGGAACGTCTCGTTGACTTCAAGGTAACGGCCGTCTTCGATGGAGCTGATGGCTATGAGCGCCGGATTGTCCTGGAATGCCTTGGCGAACTTCTCTTCGGAGGCGCGCAGCGCGGAAATATCCCGGCTCACAATAAAGAGGACTTCCCGCCCGCTCCACAGACCGGGAGTCATGCGGGTTTCCACGGGGATGACGGTCCCGTTCCTGGCCACCAGGGGCACCGAGCAGTGGTCCGTCTTTCCCGCCAGCATCATCTCCAGCATGTCCGCCGCATCCTCCCGCCGGTCTTCGGGATGAAGGAAGAGCATGTTTCTCCCTTTCAGGTCCTTCTTCGAATAGCCCAGGCGGGCGACCACGGCCTCATTGACGCGCAGCATGACCCCGCCCCTGCCGACCACAAAGAGAAAATCAGGGACGGAGTCAAACAGCGCCCGGAAATTCTGCTCGCTGATCTGAAGCGCCTCAGCCGCGCGCTGGCGCTCGGAGATGTCGCGCACCATGAAGAGCATGCAGGTTTCCCCGCCGATGTCCACCGTGCTTCCGCTGATTTCGACGGGAAAGGTGGAACCGTCGGCGCGGCAGTGAACACTTTCATAAAGGTTGCTTCCAACCGACCTGAGTTCATCCGTGCGGCGTTCGCCGTCGGCCTGCGACGAGGGTGTGCGCAGGTCTGAAAGCTTCATCCTGCGCAGCGCCGTCTGGGAGTAGCCGTAGGCCTCGATGGCGCGGTCGTTCGTTTCGAGGATGCTCCCGTCGTCGGCGGCCAGCAGAATGATGTCGTGGGCGTTCTTCATCAGGAGGTCGAAACGGCGGGCGAGCGCGCTGTGCTCCCTTTCCAGATCCAAAGACTCCCGGCGGAATGCCAAATTTCTCTGCCGCCACAGCATGGCGACGCACAGCGCGGCCGTCATGACAAGCAGCAGGATTATGGCGGCCGCCTGCCAGGTCTGACGCATGGAAACCGCATAGATTGCGGACTCATCCATCCTGGCCACAATGGACCAGGGTGCCTCGGGTACGGAGAGTACCGCCGAAAGTGAGGGCACGCCCCGATGGTCCCGCCCTTCGGCAATTCCCGCCTCCCCCCTTGCAGCCATGGTTCCGGCCACGTCCGACGGGGCGACCGGAATGCTCCCAGACCGGGCCGCGCCGTCTTCCGCGTTTCGCCGTGCCAGGGGCAGCATGTCCCCGCTGCCGCGCCGTACCAGCAGCGTTTCCACTGACGGCCCGCCCATCGGCCAAGCGGGAACGGGTGAGGAAATGAAGCTGCGCGCGTCCGCGCAAAGCACGAGCACCGCCTGCGGACGAACGGGGCCGTCCGGGGCTTCCCCCTTCTTGGCGCACAGGGGCGCCAGGATGTCAACGTGCCTGTCGCCGTCCTCCGCGAGGCCCGTGTCCGCAATGACAGCCCGGTTTTCCCGGAATGCCGTGGAGAGCGCATCGCGAAGGCCTGCCTCAGGCTGCGAAGTGTCCAGATTAGTGCCTGCCAGCGGGTTCATGGAGGGGTTGTAGACCGTGATCCGCCGGTACCGGCCGCCTGCCTGGAATATCGAGAGCCACTGAATAATCTTGGCGCGCTCATCCCCCGAGTCCGAATTGGACAGCAGTTCTTGCAGGTCATCGGTGTCAAACGGCGCCTCCATGAAGAACCGCGCATCGTTCATGCGTTCTGCAAGCCATTGGCGGATGATTCCGACTTGGGCGCTGGCGACGGCTTCCAGCGTGGCCTGCGCCGCGCGCCGCATCTCGGCCTGCTGCCGCCTGAGATAGAGGCCGCCCACGGTTCCCATGGAAATGACCAGCAGGACAAAGAGGGCCGAGAGCACCGGCGCGAATCGGAGCACCTTGGCGGAAGGAAATCCCGAGTCTTCGCGGAGGACCGAAATGGGCCACAGGTCAGAGGAACTGTCCAGAAACATGGCCGCATTGAGGAGGGCCAGGCAGAGTGCGGCCGGCAGGGCTATCTGTTCGGTTGGGGCACCGCGCAGCGCGGGCGCACCCATCGCATAGTCCAGGACTACCACCAGCGCCGCGGCAAGCCCGGCTGCCGACGCCGCCGGGCCCAGGTGCCGCCAGAATCGCCGGGTGCGCGGGGGGCTCAAGTCGAGGAGAAAGGCGAGGGCCGTGAGTATCAGCACGGTCATGGTAAGGGGCGACAGCGGGGAAAGGGGAACGCCGAGCGCTCCGGTCACGGCGGAGGCTATCCGTTCCCCCACGCCCGGGTACTGGAAACCGAGCAACTGGCGGGACCAGCTTGCCAGCGCGGTCATCGCGACGCAGGCCACGGCCATCCAGGCCACGAAACGCCCGCTGTCCCTGTTCCGGGGAAGGCGGCGGAAGAAAGCGGCGACGCTCAGAAGGATCATCAGGCACGCCGTGCTGGGCGCCATGACCACGTAGTCCGCGCCCAGCATGCCCAGTCTCCAGTTTCCGGTCAGCCAGGTCATCAGAACAAACACGGCAAGGGCGCCTGCGGCAATGGCGCAGGTGCCCGCGGCAATCCGCACGTGCCTGCCCGTCATCCCGTCTGGAGTAGCACTCTTGTCCACCCGACCGCCCCTTTGCCGTTGTGTGGCCGCTGAAGCCTGTCATGACACCGCCGCACCTCGGCGGCGGCGCGGAGCCGTGATTCAACTGAGTATAGGAGAGGCGGATGTTGGTGTCAATGTGCCTACCCACCATCCATACGCGCAAAGAGAACGCGGTGCGGGTGGGCCCGCACCGCGGAAATGGAAAAGGGGGCGTTCCCGGGTCAAACGTTAAAATTGTAGCCCTGTTCGTCGTGCTGGGTGACGTCGAGGCCTTCGGTCTCGTCGGAGGCGCTCACGCGCAATCCGATGACCTTGTCAATGCCCTTGAGGATGATATAGGAGATCACGCCGGACCAGACACCGGTGATCGCGATGCCGAGGATCTGCGCGCCCACCTGCGCGCCGATGCCCAGGTCGTTCACGGGATAGCCGCCCAGTGCCCTGGAGGCAAATATGCCCGTGAGCAGGCTGCCGATGACGCCGCCCACGCCATGCACGCCGAAAGCGTCGAGCGAGTCGTCATAGCCGAAGAAGCGCTTCATTGTGGTGGCCGCAAAGAAGCACAGCCCTCCCGCGAGCAGGCCGATGACCATGGCGCCCATGGGCCCCACAAAGCCCGAGGCGGGGGTGATGGTGGCAAGGCCCGCCACGGCGCCCGAGCAGATGCCCAGCACACTGGGCTTGCCGTGCTTGATCCATTCGATGGCCATCCAGGTCATGCCCGCAGTGGCCGCCGCCAACTGGGTTGCCATCATGGCCATGACCGCCGTGCCGTTTGCCGCGATGGCGCTGCCCGCGTTGAAGCCGAACCAGCCCACCCAGAGCATGCCCGTGCCGACCACGGTGAGCGTCAGGCTGTGCGGGGGCATCATGGTTCCGGGGAATCCGCGGCGTTTCCCGAGCACCAGCGCGCACACCAGCGCGGCGATGCCGGCATTCAGATGCACCACAATGCCGCCCGCAAAGTCGAGCACGTTGCGGTCGGCAAGGAAGGCGCCCGGTCCGCCCCAGACCATGTGCGCGATCGGGTTGTAGACCAGCACGGACCACAGCGCCATGAACACCAGCATGGCGGAGAACTTCATGCGTTCCGCGAACGCGCCGACAATCAGCGCCGGGGTGATGATGGCAAAGGTAAGCTGATAGCAGAAATGCAGCGCCAGCGGAATGGTCTGGAACGCGCGGTCAACCGTGATGCCCCGGCAGAAGGCCATGTCCATGGCGCCCAGGAAGGCGCGCAGACCGGACGAGCCTTTGGCCATTCCCGCGGGACTGAACGTCATGCTGTAGCCGAACAGCGCCCAGAGCACCGTCACCATGCAGGTGAGGACCATGCACTGCATCAGCACGGACAGCACGTTCTTGGTGCGGACCAGGCCGCCGTAGAACAGCGCCAGCCCGGGTATGGTCATGAACAGCACCAGCGCCATGGAGGTGAGCATCCAGGCGGTGTCGCCCGCACTGATGGCGGGCGCGGCCGCCTGTGCAGGCGCCCCGGGTTGAACAAGCAGCATGCCCGCGCCTGTCAGCATCCCGACGGCGCACAGGCATCTCCAAAG
>CALDSM010000680.1 GCA_937923585.1 uncultured bacterium | reverse complement strand
TACGAGATCTGATCGTGACTGGAGTTCAGACGTGTGCTCTTCCGATCTAGGGGGGTGCTGCCGATGTTGTCACCGGCATCTGCCTTCGCCCCGTGCATGATGAGCCAAATCACCAGCGGCGCGTGCCCATACGATGCCGCATAGTGAATTGCGGTGGTGCCCCGCTTGTCACATCCCGTCATGGCCGCACCATGGTCCAGCAGCAACTCAGCCAGCTTGATGTCGCCCTTCATGCCCGCATACAACAGGGCGTGGCCGTGGTTCGCGTCGGGCTTGTTCGGGTCTGCGCCCTTGGACAGCAGCAGTTCCGCCATCTTCAGGTTGTTCTCACGGCAGGCCAGCATCAGCAGGGTTCCCTTGAGGTGACGCTCGTCCCGGGTGTTCGGGTCGGCTCCTGCCTCAAGGAGTCTCTTCACCGTGACGTAATCTTTCTGAAGAACCGCGTCCACGAATGCCTGAGACTGTGCCCTTTTCACGGGCGGGGTGTTCTCTTGCGATTCCTTGGGAACCGTGACCGTCTGGGCTCCAGGCAAAAGCGGATTCTGCACAATTCCCGCTCCCGCACCCGGCTGCTTCTCCCCTGCCCATAAGCCGGACATCGGCGCCAAGAATGTCGCAAACCCAATTCCAAAGAGGATGACCGCCCGAGGAAGGACTGGCGGCGCAGCCATTCCGCTCAGACTGCTCATGACACCCTTTCCCTTCAATTCGGTTCTAACGCCCAATTTGCCTCTTCTTGACGTGCACCGCCTCGTGGAGATGCTCTGTCCCTGCAAGAGAGTATCAGTCGGGGGACCGGGTTTCAATAATGCAGGGGACATGCGGTTCGTTTGACGCGCACTTCCCGGTTAACCGCTGCGAAGAGGATGGTGCGCCCATGAAGCCGAGATTGAAAGACGCCGGGCATGAACGTGCCGCCATTCTTGACACCAGGGCGGACCGGTTCTTCATCTTGGAGAACCAACGCAGGGACCGGCGTCGGTGCCCCACCTTGGAAGGCATCACTGACTGCACCCGGTCAGAGAGCATTGGACAGCCCTGCGCCGGGTTCCCTTGACTTGTGTTTGGGCGCGTGAATGCCCCTTGAAGAATGCCCACATCACCTCGGTGGCGTTAAAGTCCATGCAGACGCGTCCATACCCGCCCATGGGGTTGTGGAGGCTTCCGGGGCGGTTGTGCCCCCCGCCAAAAACGGTGTACAGAACAACCTCGGCGCCGTCGGCGCAGCCGCCGTAGACGGTCCGGCCTGCCGTGGTGCCGTCCGTGGGGTCCGTGTCCGTCAGCATGCCCGTTTCGGTGACCTCGGAGCAGCCGTTGTTCACCGTCCAGAACGCCACGGTTTCGGGCACGGAGGCATACCAAGGCAAACCAAATCCAGAGGAGCCGCCGCCGTTCCAACGGAAGATGTAATCCGCGGTTCCATGAATGATGAGCGTGGGCATGGGCACTCCCGGCGCGCCGGCGCGCTCGATCATCCGCGAAAGTGCGCCGAAGGCGGGCGCGATAGCGGCAAGCCTTTCCGGAATGGCCCGCGCGATGGCATGCACCATCATGGCACCGTTGGAGGTCCCGGTCAGATACACGCGGGTGGGGTCAACCCCGTGCGTCGCGACCATGTGGTCAATCAGCCCGGTTATAAACAGGATGTCATCGGCGTCCCTGCGCGTGGTCAGCACGTTCCAGAAGCTGTTTCGAGCGTCCGGATAGGCCACCACAAACCCCTCACGGTCCGCCAGCGCGTCGAACTCCGTCTGTTTGCGGCTGCCCTCCGGTGTGTTCAGCATGCCGTGCAGCGAAATGACAAGCGGAACGGGCCCCTGGGGGTCAGTTTGCGTCGGCACGTGGATAATGGCAGTGCGGATGCCGTTGGCGTAGGGTATAGTCTCGCGCGGAGCCTTTTCCTGGCCGCAGGACATCAGCAGCACACTGGCCCCCAGCGCGATGACGGTAACTGCCGCACCAAATACCGCATGACGGTTTGCCCAACGCATCCAGTCTCTCCCGCGCTCGTTTGTCCCGCGTGTCAACAAATGCGCCTGATGCCGCAACCAAGCGCGGGC
>CALDSM010000679.1 GCA_937923585.1 uncultured bacterium | reverse complement strand
ACCCGCCGGATGCCGGGTGCGAACAGTTCCGCGAAAGTACCCTCGTCCTGGCGGAGGGATTCCTCCACCTGTTTCATTTCCTCGCGGGCGAAATCAGCGCCGTCCACACGGGTGAGCACGGCCAACGCCTCGGCGCTGCGGCCCCGTCCCGCCAGCCAGCGCGGACTTTCTGGCAGCAGCAGAAGCAGGCCCAGGAAGACCACCACCGGCAGCAACTCTGAACCGAACATCCAGCGCCAGCAGACTTCCTGCGGCGTCACCTTGATGATGATGTACGAGATGAACGGGGCCGCGATGCTTCCCACCACGATCGCGAGCTGGTACATCACCCCGAGCCCGCCGCGCATTCGGGGCGGCGCAACCTCCGAAATGTACATCGGCGACGCCACGGAACACAGGCCCACACCCACGCCGCCCACGATGCGGAACACGTTGAACATAAAGATGTCGTTGGGGATGGCTGTGAAAATTGCGCCCGCTCCCAGCAGCGCGCAGGCCACCATCATAGTCCGGTTGCGGCCCAGCGCGTCGCACATCCACGCGCCCAGGAACGGCCCCGCGATGCAGCCGAGCGCGGCGCTGCCCGTGGCGAAACCAAACGCGGCGTCCGTAAGGTGAAACACCTCTTTCAAATACAGATTCGCGCCGCAGACAATGGCCAGGTCGTATCCGAACAGAAACCCGCCCACCGAGGCCACAAAGGCTACGCCGAAGGCGTACAGGGCCGACGGCTTGGCGGTACCCGCCGCTTGGTTCGCCTGACTCATGCAAGTCCCTCCTGTTCGTACCTAATTCGTTTCCCGGCCTTACTTCACACGCCCGGCAGATACCCTTTCCCGAAACAAGCCGACGACTCATTGCGAAAATCTGAAATGAGGGACATCAGGGAGGTGGTCCCGCCGTCGGCAACAATGGTCTGGCCCACGATATAGCCCGCATCGTCGGAGCAGAGGAACGCCGCCAGTTTGGCGATATCCAGCGGGACACCCGACCGGCCCAGGGGCACTTTCGCCGCCGCGTCCTTCTTGGCGTCCTCCTCGTTGAATCCCGGAAGCACGTTGTAATAGTTCTCCACCGTCACCCAACCCGGCGCGATCGCGTTCACGCGAATGCCCTTGTGGCCGAGTTCAACGGCCAGCGACCGTGTGTAGGCTATGATCGCGCCCTTGGTCCCCGCATACACCGAATGCTCGGGCGCGCCCTGCACCCCGTGGATGGAGGTGATATTGCAGATGGCCCCGCCGCCGCGCGCCTCCATCTCCGCGGCAATGCGCTGGGTGAGGAAGAACTGCGCGCGGATGTTCACATGGTACATCCGGTCAAACTGTTCGCGCGTGACCTTGGCAAAGGGTTTGTTGAAGGTGATCCCCGCATTGTTGACCAGGCAATCCACCCCGCCGAGGAATTCGAGCGCCGCATCCCCCAGTCCGACCACCTCGTCCACGTCGCCGAAATCCGCGCGGTATGCCGCAGCCCTGCGCCCCATCGTCTCAATCTCAGCAACCGCACCCTTGGCCCCGGCATCGCTGTGGGCATAATGCAGCACCACATCCGCCCCCTGCCGCGCGAATTCGAGGGCAATCTCACGCCCGATTCCCGTGCCAGAACCGGTCACAAGCGCCTTCCTCCCCGAAAGCCTGCCCGCACAGCCCATGTCACAACCCTCATCCCTGCCCGAAAGGCAGGTTACACGGTTTAAGACGCACTGCTGCCGCCCAAATCAGTATGACTGCGAAATATTCAATCCTTTCTGTTTCGGACACGTATCCGGACACGTGTCCGAAGACTCCAAAGTAACATAACCCGGCACGTCTGTCAACGGCCTCGCCCCTTCGTTCCATCCCTTTACAGCGCAACGGATTATGCTATATTATCGGCGGTGCGGTGGAAGAGCGCACCACCAGTTCAACGTCAAAAACGGTCGTTTTCGGGTCAACCTTCCGCCCAGCCAGCATGTCCAGCAGTGTTTGGACACAGAAATCGGCCATTTGTCGGGCGGGGAAACGCACTGTGGTAAGTGGCACGCGGAACATGTCGCTGCCCAGCACATCGCCGTTGCCCATGACGGAAATGTCACCTGGGACCGACAGGCCCGCGGCATATATGGCCCGCATGGCCCCGCGTGCGGCAACATCATGGCGAACAAGCAGGGCTGTGGGACAATCGCCGGATGCGAGGATTTCGGCGGTGCATTTCTCCGCCGCCGCCTCATTGAAGTCAGTCTCTTTGAACCAGCGTTCATTGACCGGGATGTCTGCCGCCCGAAAGGCGTCGCGAACACCCCGGGCACGGTCGCGTCCCACATTCGAAACCTGCGGTATGCCCAGATAGCCTATCCGCCGGTGTCCCAGGCCAATCAAGTGTTCGGCGGCCAGACGGCCCGCCTTGTAGTTGTCCCCCGTGATCTGCGGCGCGTCCAGGTTGTCTATGAGTCCGTCCAGTGTCACCAGTTTGACGCCCGCCTCCACCAGTTCATGATAGGACGCGGGCGGGGTCATGGCGCCGGGCACGGCAATCACACCGTCCACACGGTTCTTCATCAGCTGCTCGACCACGGACTCGTCGGTGCCGCTTTCGTTGCCCGAGATGAAGAGCAGCGTCGAGTAACCGCCGTCGCGCAGCCCGCGCTCTACCGACTCGATGACCAGGTGCGATGCGTAGTAGATGCTCGGTTTGACGATCACGCCCACCAGGTTGGTGCGGCCCTGCGTCAGGCTGCGCGCGATGTAGTTGGGCCGGTAGCGCATGGACGCGGCCAGCGCCTGGATGCGCTCGCGGGTCTCCACGGATATGTCCGGCTTCCCGGAAAGCGCGCGCAGCACCGTTGAGCGGCTCACGCCGGCCGCCCGCGCTATGTCGTTTACCGTGCAGTCCATTGCAGTTCCTGTCTGCCGTTATCGGGTTGCGCCGCGGAGCGCGGCCCGGTTCAGACAGTCTTCGGGCAATTCCCCGCGCAGCATCGCGTCGAGGTTCAGCGCGGCCCGCCGCTGAAGCTCGCGGCTTGCCCGCTCACTGTACCACGCATAATGCCCCGTTGCCACCACGCGCGGATGGTTCAGCAGGGGATCGCGGTTGGTCAGGGGCGGCTCGTCCTCGAACACGTCAATGCCCGCGGCAAAAACCCGGCCCGATTCCAGCGCCGTCGTAAGGGCATCCTCATCCAGCACCGGCCCGCGCGCCGTGTTGATCACCACGGCGTTCGGGCGCATTTTCGCCAGTGCCTGCGCGTTCAGAATATGGTGCGTCTCATCCGTCAGATTGCAGTGCAGGCTCACCACATCGCTGGCCGCCAGCAATTCATCGAGGGAGCAGGCGTCGGCGCCCAATTGCGTGAAACGTTCCGCCGGAACGTAGGGGTCGCAGGCAACCACCCGCTCGAACAGCCCGCGCGCCTTGGCGCACAGGGTGCCGCCAATCCGGCCCAGCCCCACAATGCCCAGCGTCATTTCGTGCAGTTCCGGCATGCGGGCGCTGGGCGGCGCGGCGTAATTGGGCCGCAGTTGCTCCATGCCCGAACGCAGGCTGCGGACACAGGCCAGCATCAGCGCAAGCGCATGGTCTGAAACGGAATGATTGGCATAACCCTGGACATTGCACACCGGAATGCCCCGCGCCGACGCGGCCGCGAGGTCAATGTTGTCATATCCCACCCCATAGCGCACAATGGCCTTCACGCCCGGGGCGTTGTCCAGAAAGGCGTCATCAATGGTCGTCCAGCGCACAAACATTCCCGCCGCGCCCCGCGCAAAAGCGGCCTTGCCGGCCGTGTCCAACCGGTCTCCCGGAAACAGGTCCAGCGAATATCCCGCGCGGCCAAGAATCTCGGTTTCCTGGTCATAGGCATCGTAGCCCGTGTCAATAACCACGACTCGCTTGTCGCTGGACAACGCCATATCTCTCGTTTCCTGTCATTCTGAACATCATCGCTGCCGGAAGGCCCCCGCGCCAATAGACGCGGCACCCGAAGGATATTGAAGCCGGGACGGTTTGTCAACGGCGTGCCTTCTTTGCAGATGTGCCATCCCCGTGTTCGTCACGGTATTGCCTTGTAGTAGACGATGATGGCGGACGGCGCCGTGGGCGCGCTGAGCGGGCACGCGGCAAACTCCTCACCGGTCAATATCCGAACTTCCGTCGCGTCCTCCGTGCGGAGTTCGTATTTGTGGTCCGGCACCAGTCCCTTCAGTTGAAGGACGGCGTCGTCCCGTGCGCATTGCTCACGGCGAAATGCAACCACCATGCCCGCGTCGAGGTCCGCCCGATGGAACTGGTAACCGAACCAGACTGATTCGTCGGAGACATGCGGAAACAGCGGGTAGAAATCGCCGAGGAAATAGGGGCGGATCTTCTTGTACAGCGCAACCGTACGGACGATGGGGTCGTCGGGAGCGGGATCTGCGTCTCCCTTCTTGTAATTCTCTGATGCGGGGATAAGGATGTTGCCGGTGGTCATGCAACTGCGAAAGGCGTAGGAGGGTTCCAGTTCGAACATGGCGGCACCGTGCATGGGCACCCACCGGAACAGGCCGGCGTTCTGCAACTGGTCGGCGGCCGGCTTGGGTCTGGCGAGACAAGGCATGTCGCTGTGCCACAGCGGCACGCCGCGCGTGAGGCTTTCCAGGTCAATGCGCCGTCCGCCGCTCGCGCACAAGTCAATGACAAGACCGGGATGGCGCGCCCGCAGTGTGTCCCACATGGCGTACAGCCCTTCGATGTAGTGAATCTCGGTGATGCCCTGCCGGTCCGGCGCTTCATTCTTTCGCCAGTGCGAGAGCGGCCGGATGTTGAAGTCCCAGCGCATCCAGTCGAGTTGCGCGGCGGACACCTGCACGTCGATGTAGTCCGTAATCCATGCCCGCGCCTCCGGCAGGTCCAGCCTGAACAGCCCGCCGTCTTTGCCGTCGCTCACCCATTCGGGGTGCTCCCGTGCGATGCGGGAACCCTTTGCCACGCGCTCCGGCTCGAACCAGAGCAGGTACTGGAGCCCCGCCGCATGCGCCGCGTCGCCGATGGGCTTCAGGCCGTGCGGATACTTGGCCGGGTCCGGCTCCCAGGTGCCCGTGCCGTCGGGAAAGCCTCCGGGATACCACTGCTGCGGGTCCATGTCCGACCAGAACACCTCGATGCCGCGCTTGGCGTCCGGCACCATGGAACGCACGTGCGGGCCTTCATAGGACCCGTCGGGGTCGGTCTCGCCGACGGAGCCGCAGATGGGCGCCAACACCAGTTCACCGTTGCGGCGCGGGAGGTAATGCGCCATGAGCACCTGCCGCAGCAGGTTGCTGCCGCGCAGCGGATCGTCACCCTTCCAGAACACCAGCAGCATGCGCGGCGTGCGAATGGTCTCTCCGGGATGCAGCAGCAGATGCGTGGTCTGCATGCCCGAGCTGACATGCAGTTGGGTGCCGCCGTCATAAGCGAACCGTGTGTCCCACTGTCCCGACCAGCCCACGGCCACCGCCACGCCACCGCCCTGTCCCTCAATGTTGAAGAACGGCATGACCTCTTCAGATGACCGCCCATGTTCCGGCCCCAGCACGAACGGCGCGGAATCGCCGGGAGCGATGCGCCTCGTGACAGGAGAGAAACTCCTCTCATCGTTCGAGTCGCCAAGAGAATAGTGAACGGTTGCGCCACTCTCCGTCCCTGGCACGCGCCCGTCCAGCGCGCGGATGCTGTCCAGAATGGGCGTGTCCTTTTCGCCGCCGTTGCGCAGGGTGAGCACCCATTCAACGGCCGGGAAATCGGTGTACTCGGTCACGGCACAGCGGATTTCGAGGTGCGTCTTGGGGTCCGCGAAGATGAGCGTCCGTCGGACCTTCCGGTCCTCTCCTTTGGATTCTTCGGTTGTCGAGGTCCAACTGGAAAGCAGCTCTGTCAGAGGACGACCATCATAGGAAGCCGAAAACACCGGCGATACCGCCGAGAACACCGAAGCCGCCCAAACGTGCGCGTCGGTCATTTCCGCGTCTTTGGGGGCCGCGCCATACCCGCCCGATACCGCGCTGCACACCGAGGCCAGCACCAGACCTGCCGCTGCCAAGAGATTTGTCATGTCTCACCTCTCCTTGTTTTCAGATTCCGTTGCGCGGCCGTAAACGCTGTTATATATTTGTCCTGTGTGAAATGCGAGACGCTCCGTCACAAGACAGACCGGTCTATAGTACCATTTTCTCGAAAACGTTCCTGACGGGCAACTTACGGATGGCTCTTGCGCGGGGATGGATGGTGCCGAAAGCGCAGACAGACCGCTTCTCCGAGGAGGCCCATCAGCGGGAAGGAGAGATAGGGATAAAGATTGAGCCCGGTAACACCCGCAGACCAATGCTCGAACAGCGCCTGCGAGACGCTCGGACGGACCGGTGGAAGCTGGCCCACGAAGATCTGGACAAGTTCCTCGACCATCCCCAGGGCAGGGACCCACCACAACCGGGGCCAGCACACCACGGCCAGCGCGACGCCAATGCCAAAAGACCCCAGCATTGCCCGGGTCGCTCCCGGCGCGGCGGGCGTGGTCCACGCGGCCTCCAGCAACCCCAGCGCTATGGCCACGGCGAAAGCCCCTGCAGTCTTCCAAAATGCGGTTGCGTTCACTCGGTCTCCCTTTCGGCCCGACCTGACAAGCTCCGCAGATGAGACTTCCGCGCAGACCTTTCAGTTTCGCATTCGTACCGCAGGCGGGACGCCTGCGGTACGAATGCGGTTGGCTCCTATAAAGGTCCGCCTTGTGCGTCGGACAAAACAAGAGCGCCGGAAAATCCCCGTGGGAGATTCTCCGGCGCTGACGGGTCATCAATTCCTAATTCGCGATTCTCAATTCGTAATTACTTCGCCTTGCCCTGGTTCGCCACGGCCTCGGCCGCCTTGCGGGCCGCTTCCGGGTCGCCCAGATAGCGGCTCGCAATCGGCTTCAGATTCTCATCCAGTTCGTACATCAGCGGAATGCCCGTCGGGATGTTCAGGTTGATGATGTCGGCGTCGGAGATGCCGTCGAGGTACTTCACCAGCGCGCGCAGGCTGTTGCCGTGCGCCACGATGATCACCCGCTTGCCCGCCTTCACCTGCGGCGCAATCGTTCCTTCCCAATAGGGCACAAACCGCGCGATGGTGTCCTTCAGGTGCTCCGTCAGCGGCAGTTCTTCCTTGGACAGGTCCGCGTAGCGCCGGTCGTGGCCGGGAAAGCGCTCGTCGTCCTCGGTGAGGGGGGGCGGGGCAATGTCGAAGGCGCGCCGCCAAATCTTCACCTGGTCCTCGCCGTACTGCGCCGCCGTCTCGGACTTGTTCATGCCCTGCAGCGCGCCGTAGTGGCGCTCGTTCAGCCGCCAGTTGCGGATGACCGGCACCCACATCTGGTCCAGCTCGTCCATCGCGATTTGCATCGTGCGGATGGCCCGCTTCAGCACCGACGTGTACACCAGGTCAAACTCAAACCCGTCCGCCTTCAACACCTGCCCGGCGAGTCTTGCCTCGTCGCGGCCCTGGTCGCTCAGGTCCACATCGGTCCAGCCCGTGAACCGGTTTTCAAGATTCCACGTGCTCTGGCCGTGGCGCAACAACACGATCCTGTGCATGCAATTCACTCCTGTTCTCATGTGTGGGACAGCCGCCCTCGGCTGTCAGCCTGTAACCGATAACGGGAACGACAGGCGAGGGTGCCTGTCCTACACCTTTCCAGCCAATGTCTGTGTGAAGAGTCATGGGGAATACGGCCGATGGCCGTATCTATAGCATGACGGTTTTAGGCCGGGAATGTCAACATTTCGAGAAAAAAGGCGCGGATACCGCAGGGCTCACGTCGAAACCGGGACCGTGTCTGCCGTGGCTGAAGCGCCCTTTCCGGGAGTGCCGGTTTCAACCGGGACGACCTTCATTCGGTTGGGTCGGCACATCGTTCCCAGCCACGCCATTACCCCATAAACCGCACACAGTCCCCACAAGGTGAACCATTCGTGGCGCACTTCATACAGGGTCGCGTCCATCTGGTTGATGCGGACGAAACCCAAGGCACCGGCAGTGCAGGGAATCATGCGGGACAGCGCCTGCAGCACACCCGAAATCGCCTCGTGCGGCCATGGGCAGCGCATGAGAAAGATGGCAAAACAGGCCAGGCAACACACGATGCACATTCCGGGATCGTTACTGCACATGACCGGGATTGGCTGCCGCCTGTCCAAGGATGTCGCGTTAATAGACCTCGTCGTGGGTGCCGATGTTGGCGAGCAGCACGCAATCATCGGCCAGGAAACGGAACACTACACGGCAATCATAGGCGACAGAGAATGCCCAGTATGGTTCAAGCTTCCCGGAGAGGCGGTGTGTTTTGAGTTGAGCGCTGAAAGGGTCCCGGCGGAACACCTCCAGTTTCTCCCAGAAGAGGATTTCCCCAGGCCGGCCCGCGACGCGACTCTTAAACGCGCGCCTGAAGGCGCTGCCCCAAACGAACTCCTCAATCATCGGCGCAAAGATCCGCCTTGAGATCGCTTAGGGTTCCGGATTTGGCGAGCCCGCGCCCCAGCTCCATTTCCGTTTCGGCGGCGTCGCGAAGCATGGTTTCCCGCCGCTCCTCGACGATCCACGCATGCACGGCATCAAGCAGTTCCTGCTTCGATTCGGTATCCAGTCCGCGGATGCCGTCCATAATATCGGAAAACGTCGGCGCCATTCACGGCCCTTTCTTCTTCAAGTGCCCCAATAAAAGGCTAGCAGGGAAAATGTCCTCTGTCAAGTCCCCGGAGGGGTGGGGTGCAGGTGTCCCGGTTTTTGAGTGTGTGCGGCCATGCCGCCGCTTTTACTGGGCGGGGTCATACGCCGGCGGGCGGAAGCGTGACCCCTTGCCATCCAAAGCGGCGGCATGGCCGCACGTACTCAAAAAAGCCGCATCAAGAAGAGGCCGCTTTAATTCCCTCGGGCCGGTACATTGTCCCCAGCCACGCGAGCACGCCATAGACTGCGCACAGTCCCCACAGCGTGAACCATTCGTGGCGCACCTCATACAGGGTCGCGTCCATCTGGTTGATGCGGACGAAACCCAAGGCACCGGCGGTGCAGGGGATCAGCCGGGACAGCGCCTGCAGCACACCCGGAATCGCCTCGTGCGGCCAGGAATAGCCCATGAGGAAGATGGCCGGGATGGAGGTGAAGAGAATCACCGGGATGGACGTTTCGCGGGCGCGAAACAGCATGTTCAACGCGTGGCCCAGCAGTATCACCGACAGGATGAACGGGACCAGGAAGATCATGATGGTTGCCGGGTTCTGCCGGTAGGGCAGATCGTAGGTGCGGAAGATGACCGCAAAGTAGAAGATCGGAAAGAACATGTAGATGGAGAAGTAGGCCAGGGTCTTTCCCACCAGCACGGCCAGCGCGCTGTCCTTCTCGCCCGGCGGCGGCGGCGGGGCCTTGGTGAACTCCTCGTTGCGCGTGCCGCCGAGCGTGCCGATGCCGATGAGCAGCGTCTGCTGCATGATCAGCACCAGCACGGCGGGCGTCACATACGTGGCATATCCGCCGCCGGGGTTGAACAGCGCGCGCGTCACAATGGGTAGCGGGTCGCGCGCCTGTTTGGCCTGCTGCTCGCCCATGCCCGCCGCGGTGAAGCGCTTGATCTCCACGCCCGCCGAGAGCGTTGCCGCGGCCTTGTACAGACCGGACACTATCTGCCGGAAGATCATGAAATAGCTGCCGTCGGCATAGGCCGAAACCGTGGCCTGCTCGCCGCGCAGCACCTCGCGCTCGAAGCCTTTGGGAATCAGGAAGACACCGTTTGCCCGCCCGTTCATCACCTGCCGCTGCGCCTCCTCGATATCCGCCGCCGGCCCGGTGAGCGCCACCTCCTCGGTCGCGTCGGCCCAGCGCATGAGCTTCTGGCTGAGCATGGTGCGGTCCTGATCCACGGGAACCACGGGCACGTTCCGGAGCACTTCCGCCGAGTAGGGATAGGGATAAAGCATGGAGTAGAGCGCCAGCCCGGCCAAGAACACCAGCAGCACGGCCTTGTCCCGCAGGATGGCGCCGTATTCGATGCGGGTCACGCGCAGGATGTATCTCATAGCCGCCCCCAGGTGGAGGCGTCGCGCATGAACCGGCCCATTCGCGGAATGAATATCAGCGGCGGAAGAAAGGCAAACGCCATGAGCGCGAACAGGGGCGGGCCGGACTCCTGCGCGGGCGCGCCCTGCATCGCCTGCTGCATCAGGAGGAGCACGAAATGCTTGAGCGGCAGCAGGTTGCTCCAGACCTGCGCCGGCATCGGCAGCGCCACCACGGGAAACGTGATGCCGGCGAAGGCGAACGCCGGACCGCAGTAGAATCCGGCGGCCGTGTTGGCAAAACGCAGATTCGCGCCCAGCGCCACCAGCAGGCAGCCCATGGACTGGTAGGCCAGAATGAACACGGCCGTGCCTGCCAGCAACACCCCCAGGCTGCCGTGCAGCGGCACGCTGCAGAAGCGAATCAGCAGCGACCACATGAATATGCCGAGCACAAAGAAGGCGACCGTGTACGGAAGCGCCTTGCCCAGCAACGCCAGCCAGGGGCGCCCGCCCGCCGCCGCCAGCCAGCCGCCCGCGGTGCCGTACCGGAATTCGCCGCCGGTCGCCCGCACCATGACCACCACCACGAATATTTGCAGCAGCACGGGCAGCAGCGCGGGAAGCAGGAAGTACCGGTAGTTCATGTTGGGGTTGAACAGCAGATGCTGCTCCAGCTTTATCGGCTCATAGTGCTCCAGCGCCTGGGCCGGGCTCTCACCCCGGGCCATGCGCATGCGCACATCGGCGCCCGCCGAGGCGTATCCGACGACATCGCGCACGGCGCGGTTAATCACGCCGCTGGTGAGCAGCCACTGGTTGTTGAAGTAGACCGTGACCGCGGGCGCCTCGCCGCGCAGCGTGTCGTGCTCCAGTTTGGCGGGCAGGTAGATGATCGCATACGCCCGGCCCTGCCTGATCAGGGACGCCCCCTCCTCCACGTCATGCACGCGGCCGGTCACCGCAAGCGCCGGCGAGGCATCCATGAACCGTGCCAGGCGGCGCGACAGCGCACTGTCGTCGCGGTCGCACACGACCACCGGCAAATCGCGCGGGATCTCCTGCCAGAAGACTGCGGCAAGCAGGGCGAACGTGGACAGCGGCAGGATGAACACGAACAGCATCATGAAGGGGCTGTGGGCGATCAGGTGCAGTTCGCGGGCCACCACGGTCCACAGGCCGCCGCGCGTTTCGGGTGCGGCGTTGGGGTCCGGTGCGGCCATGGTCAGTTCCGCGCAACGAGGTTCCGAACCCACTTCAACGGGTCGGCGCCCGGTTCTTTGTTCCATGGAACGATGACGCTCATGCCGGGACGGAGGCCGTCTATGGGTTTGTCCGGCTTGCCGCGCACCTCAAAAGTCTTCAGGTCAAACCCGCCCGCAATGCTGGTCGCCCGCCACGTGGCAAAATCGCCCAGCGGCGCGATGTAGGTGATTTCCAGTTCCACCGGTTGCTGGCTCAGCGCCGGGATGGCGCCCTGAATGCGGTCGCCGACCTTCAGGCTGGCCAGATGATCCTCGCGCAGGTTGAACGTGACCCATATATCATTCAGGTCCACCATGGTCACGATGGGCATGCCCGCCGAGGCGAGTTCGCCCAGGTTCACCACATGCTCCACAATCTCGCCGTCTATCGGCACGCGGACCTCGGCCTCGTCAATGAGCGAGTCCACCTCCGACACCGCGCCCGCCGCCTGGTCCACCAGCGCCTGCGCCGCGGCCTTGTCCTCGTCCCGCGCGCCGTTCATGGCCATGTCGTACTGGGCCTTTGCCGCGGCCTGCAGTTTCAGCGCCATGTCTCGCTGCGCCTGCACCTCGTCGCGCCGCTGCGCCGGCAGCACGCCGTCCTCAAACAGCCGCTGCACGCGCTTGAAACTCTTCTCTGCCAGTTCGGCGCCCGCCGACGCCTGGAGCCACTGGTTCTGCGCCATGCGGATCTGCTCCTCGCGCGCCCCGTTCTGCGCCTTGTCGCGCTGCGCGCTGGCCGCGTTCTGCGCAGACTGCGCCTGGGTGCGCTTGGCCTGAAGCTGGGGGCTGTCGAGCACGGCGATCACGTCGCCCTTTTTCACCGACTGGCCCTCCCCGGCGAGGAACTGCTCGACGCGGCCGGGAATCTTGGCCGACACGTTCACCTTGCGCGACTCGACCTCGCCCTGGATGAACTTGGGCTGCGGCTGCATCATCATCCAGCCCGCCGCGGACACCGCGGCCAGCACAATCAGGATGACAAAGAACGCTATCAGGCGGGGATGGCGGATCATTTTGATTTCGACTCCGCGGGTTTCTTGTTCAGCGGTTCAACAAGGGAGGGGTCGGCCGGGCCGGGAAAGGATTCGTTCTCGGGCACCGGGATGGCCTTTGCCAGGTACTCCGCATGCCGCCCGGTCTGGCCGCTCGATTCGAGCAGTTGGAAGAACGCCGTGTCGAAATCATACGCGGCCTTCAGCCGCCCAAGCTGGGCGCGCGCATGGGTTAGCGCCGCGTCCACCACCTCGAGCGAAGTGGCCACGCCCTCTTCGAAGGCGCGTGTGCGCACGCGCAGGTTCTCCGTCGTCAGCGCAAGCGTCGTGTCCAGCGAGTCGTACTGCTCCCGCGCCTTCTCCATCTCCTCGTAGCGCTTGACCGTGAGACTGCGCAGGTCGCGCTGGTACTTCTGCCGCAGATGGGCTACCCGCTCCTCCTGAGCCTTTGCCGCCGCCACTTTGTTCTTGCCCTGCGCACCGTCGAACAGCGTGTATTGGCCTCCGATGCCCATGGCCCACTTGGGGTCGAGCAGCGTCAGATCCTCGGTGATCAGCTCGTGCCGGCCGAAGACGTACACCGTCGGCCGGTTCGCCCCCTCCTCCGCGCGCACGCCCTGGCGGGCCTGCTCGCGCTTGGCGCCGAGCATGGCCAGAACGGGGTGCGACTCGGCCACGGAATCCAGAAAGTGCTCCTTTGCCTCCAGGCCGCGCATAAGAAACAACGGAGTGGCCGGTTCCGCCGCGCCATCCCATGCCATCGTGTTGGCAAGCCCCTCCTTCGCAATGGTCACATCGCGGTCCGCGGACTCCAGCTCCGTCCGCGCGTTGGCCAGTGCCACCTCCGCGCCGAGCGTCTCCGCCCTGGAAATGATTCCCTCCTCCATCAGGCGCCGCGCGCGCCCCGCGTGCTGCTCCATCGCCGTAACCTTCAGTGCGGCAACTCCGCGCGCGCGGCACGCAAGGCAAACGCCAAAATAGCGCTGGGCAAGTTCCGTGACCAATTGGTCGCCGGTAAACCGGAATTGCGCCTCCGCCTCATGTTGTTTGGCAGCCGCCGCCCTGTTTGCCGCATCTATCCGGCCGCCGGTGTATACCGGCCAGGTAACCGAAACCTCGCCTTGGGTAAACTGCCGGTTCTGCACCTTGTAGTCCAGCGGAATGGGGTCAAGCGGTATGCTTATCCGGCTGTCCAGCAGATACTGCCGCAATTCCAGTTCAACTTTCGGGACTTTGAGTCCCGCGGCCGCCGCCTTTTCCGATTCACGCTGGCGGACCTCGTCCTGGCCGGCCATGAGCGACTCATTGTGCTGGCGCACCCGCTGAAGGGCGTCCCCGAAACTCAACCGTTCTTGCGCATAGGCGGCGGGGGAACAGAGCGACAGCGCCGCCAGGAGCGCCGCAAGCGCGGTGCCCGCTCCAACCGTCCGCTCTGTGTTCAATGTTGTCTTGTTCATGGCAGTCTGTTTCAACTCGGCACTCCGGGCAACGCCCCGCCGGAAGGCCAAACCTCAAGCCTCTCCGTTTTGGTAAAGACCCGACAGGCGAATGCGGGTCAGTGTTTCAATCACCGTGTCCGCGCTGGCCGCGTCGGGATTGCGCGTCCACCAGTCCAGCACCTGCAGGAGCATGCCCACCACGCCGTGGGCCGCCACCACGGGGTCAATACCCGCGAGCGTGAGCCCGTCCGGCAAACCCTCGCGCAGCCGCCGCTCCTGTATGGACGCCAGAAGCTCCGTGATCTCCGCATGAATGTTCGTGCGGACGGACTCCGGGTCAAACAGCACCCGGCAGAGACCGGGGTGCGACTCGGCAAAGTGCACCATCATTTCCGTCTGTGCCCGCACCGTTTGCGCCGGGTCGGGCGCGGGCGCCAGCGCCATCTCCTGCAGTGCAGCCATAAGTTCCTCGACCCCTTCGCGCAAAATGGCGCGCAGCAGGCCCTGCTTGTCCTTGAAATGGAGATAGAGCGTGCCCACGGCGACGCCGGCCTCTCCGGCGACATCGGAGGCGCGGGTGTTCGCGACGCCCCGGCTGGCAAAGAGTCTTAACCCCGTTTCAAGTAGCCGACGACGGGTTTCAATCCGGCTGCGGTCACGGGCATTGAGGTGTTGCAGGGTATTTTGATGAATTGTATTCACTGAATTATTATACATTCAGTTCGGCCGCGATGCAAGTTCCGTTTGATCTCGTCCGGATGGTTTGGGAGAGTTGCACGGCGAAAGCGCCCCCACACCAAGAGGCTTCATGGCCTCCATGCCTCCGTCGGAGTCATGGCGCAATTGGATAATGGACCGGGGCGCTTATTGATTGACAGGCGGGAAAGAGGGGAATAGAATTCATTACGCCTCGTGGCGGCAGAACCGCAGCATCGAATCCCGGGCATTTTGGATAACCAAGGTGGGGTCGTTATGACTTCCAGGGCGCCGCAAAACCTTGTGCCGGTAATCCTGCTCGTGCTGGCGCCGTTTTTGGTCGGCTGTCCAGGGTCACTGACCACGGTTCCAAACGTGGCAGGCATGGCACAGGACGCAGCGTCCGCTGCGATCATTGGCGCCGACCTCGTCGTTGGGACGGTGACGCATGCGTACAGCACCACGGTTGCCGCAGGCAGTGTCATCTCCCAGACTCCTTCGGGGGGCTCCAGCGCGGCACCGGGCACCGCCGTTCTGCTGACCCTGTCGCAGGGCCCGCCTCCCGTGGCCGTTCCCGATGTCACCGGCCAGTCGCTGTCGTCCGCGCAATTGGTTGTCGCGGGTGCCAACCTTGCCGTGGGTGAAATCATCCGGCAGTTCAGCGTCACCGTCACTGCGGGCAGCGTCATTTCTCAGGATCCGGCGGCGGGTGCAAATGTGCCGCCGGGAACGGCGGTCAACCTGATCGTGTCAAAAGGTCCGCCGGGTGAGGGCGAGGGCACGGGAAGTGTCTGGGTGGAGGCTGCGGAGCACGCCGGTTGGTCCTCGCGCGTAACCACGACGGCGGTGTTCGACGGCAAACTGTGGGTCCTCGGCGGGAACGGGCCGACGGAGAATGGCTGGAAGGTATCAAATGACGTGTGGTGGTCGTCGGACGGCGCGACATGGATCCAGGCTGCCGAGCACGCCGGTTGGTCGCCGCGCATCACCACTGCGGCGGTGTTCGACAACCGGTTGTGGGTTCTGGGCGGGGCCAACGGCAATGTTCTAAGCGCCAAGACGGCTTTCTTCAATGACGTGTGGTGGTCATTGGACGGCGTGACATGGACACAGGCAACAGGGCAGGCCGGGTGGTCGGCCCGCGGCACGGCGGCGGTCGTCTTTGACGGCAAGTTGTGGGTGCTCGGCGGATTGAGCCAGGGGCTTGCCACCAGCAACGACGTGTGGTGGTCATCGGACGGTGCGTTGTGGACACAGGCAACAGAGCACGCCGAATGGTCGGCCCGCGGCGCCCCGTCGGTTGTCTTTGACGACAAGCTTTGGATACTCGGGGGAATGGGCTCCGGCGGATCTTCTTTCAAGAACGACGTTTGGTGGTCGCCGGACGGCGCAACCTGGACCCGGGCCACGGCGGATGCCGACTGGCCGGCCCGTGCCGGCCACACGACGGCGGCGTTTGACAACAGGCTGTGGATCCTTGGGGGGATGGCGGGGTCCGGCATATCCACCACCAGGAATGATGTGTGGTGGTCGCTGGACGGTACCGCGTGGACCCGGGCCGCCATGAACGCCTCGTGGTCGGCGCGCTGGTTTCACGCGGCGGCGGCGTTCGACAACAGACTGTGGGTGCTCGGCGGGACCGGAACGCTCAGCGGCTCGACCGCCGACAACGACGTGTGGCACACCGCCGACAACTGAGGCTTGCCCGCAGTCAATGGCTTGCTGAAAGGCACACGGCGCTTGCCGGAAGACCTCCCCGGTTCGGCCGCCCTATTTCAGTTCTTCCTGCAACTGCCGCGCTTCCGGATCGTCCGGGTGCAGGTTGATGTATCCCTCCAGGGCGGCGCGCGCTTCTTCCGTCCTGCCCAGGCCGGCAAGGACCTTTGCCTCACCCCACCAGGCGGCCGCGAGTTTTGGGTCCTTTTCCCGTGCGGCGCGGAAGTCGGCCAGGGCCGGTTCGGCTTTGCCCATGGTCTGCTCCAGGGCGCCCCGCCGCAGCAAAAAGCGTTCCTGCTCCTGCTTGGCGCAGGTAACGGCGCGGTTCAGCGACTCCAGCGCCTCGTCCATGCGGTTTGCCTTGGCGAAGGCGTCCGCCTGGGCGGCCCAGCAGTCGTCGAATTCGGGCTTCTGCTTCAGGGCGCTGCCGTAGCGGGCCAGGGCGCGCTCCGTGTCGCCCACGCCCAGGTAGACGTTGCCCAGGTTGTAGGCGATGTCCGGGTTGTCCGGCCTGAGTTCGTCGGCAAAGAGCAGGTTGGTGATCGCCTCCTGCGGCTTGCCCGTCTTCTCCAGCACCTTGGCCTTGCGGATGTACAGGTCATAGTCGGCGGGGTCCAGGTCCAGCGCCTTGCCGTAATCCTCCAGGGCGGCTTCCCACTGCTGCATTTCGGCGTTCACGATGCCCCGCCATTTCAGCAGGCGCAGCGATGTCTCGTTGATGGACAGCCCTTTGTCAAAGTACGACTTGGCCGTCTCGTAGCGGTCCTGGTAGCCGTACACCATGCCCAGCCCGTAGTAGGCCTGCACGCAGTTCGGGTCCGTGTTCAACGCCTGCAGGAAATCCTCCCGCGCCTTGGCGAGGTCCTTGCCGCCGCCGCTGAGCCATGCCAGGCCCCGGCTCGCCAGCGCAAGGGAGAACCCCGGGTCGCTCTTGATCGCCGCGCTGTAGTGCTCCCGCGCCTTGGCGTAGTTCCTGCGGTGTTCCGCCTCCAGGATGCCCTTCCACAGCAGAATCATCTTGTCAAGACGGGAGTTTGTGTCGTCATTGCCCCGGGAAACGAAGGGACTGACCAGCAGCGAAGGCAGCGAAGTCGTGTCGAAGATGGAATGCTTCCTGGGCTGCCGGCTCAGTTCAAGCGCGGCGTCCAGTTCCTTTTCGGCCTCATTCAGCAGCGCCGCATGGTCCAGCGTCTTCGCCTTGTCATTCTTGACCTGCTCCATGAGGAGGGCCGCGTGCCGCCAGCGCACCAGCGGATTGTCGGACGCCAGCGCCAGCGCCTTCCGCATGGCGCTTTCGGCCGCGTCGAACTTCTTCAGCGCCGTGTAGATCTGCGAGGAGAGAATGTGCGCTTCCGGACTCTTGGGACGCAGCCGCTCGAGCATGTGGGCCTGCGCCAGCGCCCCGTGGGCATGGTCCAGTTCCGCGCGGTTGACCGGTCGGTCCAGGTTGAGCAGGTCATGCACCACCCCCATGCCGCCGATGAAGGCCCGCTGAAACCGTATGTCCGAGTCGTTTCCGTTCAGTTCAACGGCCTTGTCAAGCAGTTCCAGCGCGACGGTGGCGTTCTCCTCCTCCTCATACATCCGCACGGCGGTGTCGCAGTAGGTCCGCGCCATGCGCACAATCTCGATACGGTCAATGTACCAGCCCATGAACCCCCAGAAGGCGGACACACCCATCACCACGGCCAGCACGCGCACGGTCAGTTGGACGACCCAGCGCCGCCATCCCGCCTCCCGGTCCAGCATGAAATGGGTCAGCCAGGTGGTCCAAGCCTGGCGGCTCGCCTCCTGCTTCTCCTGGGTCTCCTCAATTTCCTCTTCGATTCGCTCCAGCGAGGCGGTCTGCGCCGCCTCCCCCTGCGCAAGGTTGTTGATCGCCTCCACCAGCTTGGAGAGTATTTCGTTGGAGACTTGGCTCTCGCCGGAAAGCGGCACCCCGGATTCAGTCGGGGGAATGGGACCCGGTTCCGGTTCGACGGGCGTGTTCTTCTCGTTGTCTGGCACGGCGTTGGTTACCTGTGTTTTCTTGCTCTTGCTCTTGCTCTTAATCTTGCTCTAGTTCTTGTCTGTTCATTTCAAACTAGATTAAGCGCAAGAGCAAGAAACGTATTAAGGAAGCCGCGAAAGTGCGTCGGCGAAGCGGCTGACGCGCTCGGGCACCGGCGCGGGAACGGCATATCCGGCCTGCTGGATTTTTCCGGCATACAGTTCGGCCCGCTCCTTCGGGTAGCCCGCGCCACCGTAGTTGCCCTTGTAGGCGCGGAAGCGTTCGAGCACGGCCAACAGGACGGACGGATCGTAGCCCAGTTTGGCGCAGATCTCCGCGGAACGCGCATCGGCCTCCGCCTCCAGGTCACTGCTGTAGCCGTTTGCCACGGACTTGTAGACCTCATCCGAAAGCGGACCGAGCACCTCGCCGAGGTCCTTGCCCACGGACGTGTCCGCTGCCAAATCCTGCAGCAGGCCGCCCAGGGCCTTGGTCTGCTTGCCTTCCTGAATGGCGCGCATGCCGTGATGCAACTCGACATGCCCCACCTCATGGCCCAGAATGGCCGCAAGCTCGTCCTCGTTCCGGAGGAACTTGACCATGCCCGTCGTGACAAAGACAAACCCGCCGGGCGTGGCGAAGGCGTTCACGTCGGGCGTGTCGAGCACGATGAAGTAATACCCGCGATAGGGGTAGGGGAAGGCCGAGCCCAGCGCAACGGTCTGGCCGACCTGGTCCACATACTTCGCCACCGCGCTGTCCGCGGGCAGGACTTTGGCGTTCCCCAGGAGGCGCGCCGCCACCCGGTAGCCGACCAGGTATTCATAGCGCGGCCCGGCCTGGGCGGTGGATTGCGCCTCGCCGAGTTTCTGCACCGTTTCCGTGGACTTGTTGAAGATCCGGCCGCCCTGACCGCCGATGGCGTCGCCGATCGCGGAAAGGGGATTCTGTGCCGGTGCGAACGGCGCGAAAGCGAGGGCGGTTGTCAACGCCAGAAGGATGCCCGCTAAAATCCCCCCTTGAGGGGGGTGGCCCGAAGGGCCGGGGGATGTATTACTGCCCATGAAAGCCGGCGTGTTCCTCATTTTATCGCCTCCGCCTGTTTGTACTCTCCCAGTTTTCCCGTCTGGCGGAAATCCCGGTGCTTGGCCTGTTCATCCGCCGCGGGTTTCTGCGCGATCACCTGGTCAAGCGCCGGGTAATTCGCCGCGCCCACATCGGCGCTGCCGCCCGCACCCTTCACCGCCGCGAGATCAGGGTCCTCGCTTTCGCTCAACCCCTTGCC
>CALDSM010000678.1 GCA_937923585.1 uncultured bacterium | reverse complement strand
TCCTTCTTGGTGGTTTGCAGATTCTTGATGTGGGCGGACACGCCCGCGGCCCGGAAGCCCCGCGGCGCGCACACGCCCCCGGCAATTGCGTTCATGGGGCCATCCCTCCGTAGCGCAGGCCCATGGTTTCGTCGAGCCCGAACATCAGGTTCATGCACTGCACGGCCATGCCCGCCGTGCCGCCCATCAGGTTGTCTATGGCGCTCACGATGACCAGGTTGCCCGTTCGCGCGTCCATCACCCAGCCGAAATCGCAGAAGTTCGACCCGCGCACGTGCTTCACGTCCGGCAGCAGGCCGGGGCCAAGCACACGCACAAAGGGCTCTGCTTCATAACGCGCGAAGTAGGGCGCCGGGTCAAAGGCCTTTTCGGGCCGCAGTGTGATCGTCGTCAGAATGCCCCGCGTGATCGGCGCGACATGCGGCGTGAACTG
The DNA here is from genome assembly GCA_937923585.1 of uncultured bacterium. Classification (GTDB taxonomy): domain Bacteria; phylum Hydrogenedentota; class Hydrogenedentia; order Hydrogenedentales; family CAITNO01; genus CAITNO01. Next base: position 18,895 of record CALDSM010000678.1, on the reverse strand, counting down.
CACCACCGCCTTGAATTCCAGTTCCTGCTCGATTTCGGGGATGTGCTGGTGATTGCCGATCTTGTACGCCTTCAGGTTCTCGTTCATCTCAGGGAAATGGAACGCCTCGCTCGTGCCCTTGCCCGCGCCCGAAATGCCGGAAATGCTGTCCACCACGATGGGCAGACAGGTGGGCCGCGGAACATCGAGCAGCGGCCGTACGGGGATCAGGATGCTGATGGGGTAGCAGCCCGGCACCGCCACGAGGTTTGCGCCCTTTAGCGCCTCGCGGTACCACGGCACCAATCCGTACACCGACTCCGGCAGCAGGTGCGCCGCTGTATGCTCGGTCTTGTAGTATTGCGTATAGGCGGCCGTGTCCTTGAGCCGGAAATCGGCGCCGATGTCAATCACCCGAGCCCCGGCCGCCCGCAGCGCCGCCACCGGCTCCATGGACAGCTTGCTCGGCACGCCCACAAACACCACGTCGCACCGCTTCGCCAGCGCCTGCGCGTCAAAGGTCTCGAATTCCAGCGTGTGCAGCTTCCGGAATGCCGGCAGCGCCTCATCCAGCGTCTCGCCCGACACGCTGGTGGACGCCAGCGCGGTCAGTTCCACGCCCGCATGCGCCGTCAGCAGACGGAGCAGTTCCCGTCCGCCGTATCCCGTTGCGCCGACTATGCCTGCACGAATCACAAGGTCTCTCCTGGTTAATGTAAACCGGCGGTCCATGGACCGCCGGGCAAAAAACACCTTTACGTAAGGCGATTATACGGCGGTATCGCCGGGGGCTGCAAACGGGAGAATCTCATTTCTACTGTGGTGGCCATACCGCTGCTCTTCCTGGGTTCGCCAATCTCCCGATTGGCCTTCTTTCGGATGCCAATCAGGAGATTGGCGTTCCCAGGGGCGTTCCCAGGAAATAGCGGCGCTTCTCTCCATGACGAAACCATGACGGTGAAGAAGAGCGCCATCCGGGTGCTTTTGTGGTGCGGAACGCGGCTGGGATGAGACATCTACCTTCGGGACAAACAAAATGCTTGACAAACTACGGGGGGGGGGGCTAGACTGCTAGCGAAGTATAGTAGTGGGCAGTATGTCTTGAGGTGCCCCTGAGTTTCGGGGAGTCCATGGGTGTAGGTCAAAGGGAATATCATTGGGATGTGTGCGTCGCGGATGTCTTCTCGCAATCTTCCGACCTGTTCTATCCCGTCGTTCAGCGCGTCACAAAAGAACAGAACGATACAGAACTAACAGCAACAGTAGAGGGGCATAAGTATGGTTCGCCACAGCAGTTTCCTAGTTGCAGTCGCAGTAAGCATTGCATCTACTCTGCCAATTTCGGCTAATGCACAGTCCTTCATTTGGCCGGCAATTGATGCCTCCGGTAATGAGGCTGCTCAAGTCTATCAATATCAGGATTACGCTGCCTACCCGGCGTCCAGCACGACGGAACCCTTTCACTCTGGAGTGGACATTCTACCTTCCGGCACCACAAGGGTAAGGGCGGTGGCGGACGGCACCGTTGTATATTGCGCTACACAGGGCAATGGAGAGAATACGGTCATATTGCAGCATTCGGGAGGACTCTACACCTACTACGGGCATCTTGCAGGTCTCCCGGCCTGGCAATACGGTCGTCAGGTTACCCAGGGAACCGTTATAGCAAATATGGGAACAACCGGAAATTCTACTGGCATCCATCTTCATTTCGCGGTAAAAACGTCGCCGTCAGAATTCGGAAACACCAGAGATATCCCGTGTGGCTACGGATTTCGCGATCCTCACCTTTACATACTGCCTCCCTTTACCGAAACCACAATCGCGCCCACGGCAATTCGCGTAAAGTTGACCGGTGTAAATGTAAGAACTGGCCCTGGAACAGCTGGCGCAGTCAGTAAGAACACCTACGCGGTACTTACGCAATGCGACTCTGATCAATATTTTGAGGCCTATGCGAAATGGATCGGCAACGGTAACGAATGGTTCAAAATTGACTTACCCAATACAAATGGACCAGTTTCGGCTTGGATTGCAAAGAACAATGCAGGTCAGTCATTCAGTGAGGAAACATCTTCGTACGGTTATGTCCAAGTAGGTGGCACAGGCCCGTGGAATCTTAGGGTCGGAGCCGGTACCGGGAATGCTCTGGTTACAGTGCCGACAAGCCTTGTGGCCCTTAAGGTACATGCGGGCCAGCGATTTGCTGTGCTTGCCCGCCAGTTGGTCGGCAGTGGCTACTGGTACAAAATAAACATTCCGTACTGTGCCACGGGCCGACAATTAGGGAACTCGCCCTATGGCTGGTTCGATGGCAGTACTTCCACCTACTACCCGCCGGAGAGTACGACGCCAACAGTGACCGGCGTCAATCCAACGTCGGGGCCAACGTCCGGCGGCACTCCGGTCACTGTCACCGGTTCAAACCTGACGAATGGCAGTTATACGGTCTATTTTGGCTCATCCCCGGCGACCGTTACCGGCGCAAGTGGTTCGCAGATTACCGTTACAAGCCCGGTTCATGCCGCAGGCACGGTCGACGTGACGGTTTCGAACGCCGGCGGCACCTCGGCGATTTCCGCAGCAGATCAGTTCACATACATTACTCCCAACCAGCCGCCGGTGGTAACCGGGGTGAGTCCGACATCGGGACCAACGTCCGGGGGTACGGCGGTCACTGTCACCGGTTCCAACCTGACGAACGGCACATATACGGTCTACTTTGGCTCATCGCCAGCGGCCGTGACCGGTGCAAGCAGTTCGCAGATCACCGTTACAAGCCCGGCGCATGCCGCAGGCACGGTCGACGTGACGGTTGCCAACGCCGGCGGCACCTCAGCGATTTCCGCGGCAGATCAGTTCACATACATTACTCCCAACCAGCCGCCGGTGGTAACCGGGATCAGTCCGACATCGGGGACAACGGCCGGCGGTACGCCGGTCACTGTCACCGGTTCCAACCTGACGAACGGCACATATACGGTCTACTTTGGCTCATCGCCAGCGGCCGTGACCGGTGCAAGCAGTTCGCAGATCACCGTTACAAGCCCGGCGCATGCCGCAGGCACGGTCGACGTGACGGTTGCCAACGCCGGCGGCACCTCAGCGATTTCCGCGGCAGATCAGTTCACATACATTACTCCCAACCAGCCGCCGGTGGTAACCGGGATCAGTCCGACATCGGGGACAACGGCCGGCGGTACGCCGGTCACTGTCACCGGTTCCAACCTGACGAACGGCACATATACGGTCTACTTTGGCTCATCGCCGGCGGTCGTGACCGGTGCAAGCAGTTCGCAAATTACCGTTACAAGCCCGGCGCATGCCGCAGGCACGGTTGACGTGACGGTTGCGAATGCCGGAGGTACTTCGGCGATTTCCGCAGCAGATCAGTTCACATACGTTATCCCCAACCAGGCGCCAACTGTATCTGTTACCACACCTGGTGGCACATGGAGCGGTGCGGTGTGGCTCTCTTATACACTTTATGATAACGAGTCGGATGCATGTAGCATTCAGGTGCAATACAGTCCCAATGGCGGTGCCGCGTGGTATGCGGCCACCGTAGCACCATTCGTTTCAAATGTCGAAACATCCGGCCTAAGTTCCTCGCCTAATGGCGAGTATCACTCATACGTTTGGGACAGCGTTGCTGACTTGGGCTATGTGGCAAACTCCAACGTTAAGATCCGGATCACACCTTCAGATGTTGGTGGACTCGGTGATGCGATAGCTACCGACTCCTTCACTGTAGATAACACAGACATCCTACCTCCACCCACACTTGTTTCACCAGGTGAGACATCATCACCGGGTAATGTATTATCCCAGACACCTCCCGTGTTTACTTGGACTTCCGTTCCGGGGGCAGCCAGTTATCGAATATATGCCTGGGACACGACGGCCAACCTTCAATACCAGATGGGGCCGGTAGTCGGGACAACAACCTATAGTCCTCCACCGTCATTCTTGCCCGCTGGACATAGTCTCCGCTGGGCAGTGGCGACGCTGAACAATGACGATGTCCAAGGTGATCTTTCCTTATATCGCTACTTTCAAACGCCCACGCAATACACCCTGACCACGTCAGTTGTGAACGGGCATGGAAGCATTGACCCTCCCACGGGGCCACAAAACGCCAACACGAGTGTCACCCTGACGGCCAGCCCCGACAACAACTATCGAGTCAGGACTTGGACGGGCACAAACAGCGATTCCTCAACGTTTAACAGCAACACCGTGACGATGACGAGCGATAAGATGGTCGCCGTGGAATTCGAACCTATCCCGCAGCAGACTGGCACCGTAAGCGTGCAGGTGGCGCCGAGTAGTGCCTCCTGGACTATAGCCGGACCGTCAGGTTTTGAGGGAAACGGGCAGCCTCCCTACACGGGCAACTATACGTTTAACAGTGCGCCGGCTGGTTCCTACACTTGGACAGGCCAACCGTTGACCGGATACAGCACGCCTCCGTCGGATACCAAGTCCCTGTCGAGTGGGGGAGCCATATCGTTCAGCGAGACCTGGACGCCAAGCGGTTTTGAGGGCGATGTTGCACCGCGCCCGAGTGGCGATGGTCTTTTCAAGGCACCTGACTCGACCCAAGAGGGCCGGTTTATAGTAGGACAGGATACGCCAGCCGTGGGCGATGAATTCCAACGCGCCGACTGTGCTCCAAGGGTAACGAACGGTGATGGAACATTGGCCGCCTCCGACTGGGTCCAAGTGCGCAGATTTGTTGTCGGACTAGATATGACAAATGCCACCGGAGGGCCTACAGAACCCGCGGCCAAGATTGACCTGAACGCGGAATTGGGCGTGGCATGGCTGAAGGACACAAGCGGCCGTCAGATCTCTGTTCCGGGCGTGACCATTCCCAATGGGCAAGAAGGTTCCGTGTCAGTGGTTCTCGACGCGCAAGGCGATGAAAACGCGGTAGCCTTCAGCCTTCACTTTGACACGACCAAACTAACCTACGTCTCTATAACGAAGGGTGCGGACGTTCCGGCGGATGGCACCTTGACCGTCAACGACAGCCAGGCGGCACAAGGTAAACTGGGGCTGTTGCTGGGCCTGAACACAGGGTCCGTGTTCGCCGCAGGACAACGTGAACTGGTGCAGGTGACTTTCTCCGCAGTAACCACCACCACGTCAACTCAGACATCTATCACGTTTGCAAATCAACCCGCCGCCGAGTCAATCAGTGATGCAAACGCCAATGACTTAACGGCGAATTATGTGGACGGAACGGTGACGATTTCAGACAATACGTCCGCGCGAGAAGTGCAGGTTGTCAACACCGCGATACAAGGCAATTCCAGCGGAACCGTTTCCATAGACCTCACTTCTCAGGGCAACGAAAATGCGGTGGCCTTTAGCCTGCAGTTCGATACAACCATGCTAACCTACGTGTCGGCGACAAAGGGCGCCGACGTTCCGGCTGACGGAACCTTGACCGTTAATGATTCTCTGGCCTCACAGGGAAAGCTTGGCTTCTTGATCGGATTGAACACGGGAACTACGTTTACCGTCGGTACACGCGAGATCGTTAAGGTTACCTTTAGCGCCGCTTCGGTAAGCACATCCACGCCCACACCTCTCACTTTTGGAAACCAGCCGGCGGCCGAGTCCGTCAGTGACGCAACGGCCAACGAGTTGCCAGCCAGCTTCCTGGACGGAACCGTCACAATCAGTGTGCAGCCGTTACTGCCGATAGTCACTGGTGTAAGCCCTGAATCCGGGTCAACGGCGGGCGGCACACGGGTTACAGTTACCGGCTCTCACTTCGGCTCTCACCCCAACAGCGGATCGATGGTAGTGGTCTTCGGCGACATAGCAGGATACGATATTGATGGGACAGACTCCGAGATTACGGTAACAAGCCCGTCGCATGCGGCCGGCACGGTGGACATTGTGATTGTCACGACCGGTGGCACCTCAGAGATCACAGCTGCGGATCAATTCACCTATACGGCCCAGGTGACCGTGCCCAATGTAGTGGGCCAGACACAGGCGTCGGCGGGGACAACGCTCACCGGCGTTGGCGTGACGACGGGCACGATTACCCAGCAGTGTAGCAACACGGTGGCGGCGGGTCTGGTCATCAGCCAGAGCCCATCGGCGGGCACGCAGGTGACCTCCGGCACCGCCGTGGCGCTGGTGGTGTCCACGGGTTGCTGTCAGCGCGCGGTGCCCAATGTGGTGGGCCAGACACAGTCCGCAGCCAGCACGGCACTTGCCAGTGCGGGCCTGACCACGGGCACGGTCACGCAGCAGTGCAGCGACACCGTCGCGTCTGGCCATGTCATCAGCCAGAATCCCGCGGCCAATGCGCAAGCGGCCTGCGGCACCGCCGTAGCGCTGGTCGTGTCTACGGGGTGTTGCCCCCGAGCAGTGCCCTGCCTCACGGAAATTCTTGTGTCTACGGCGACTACCACACTTACCAACGCAGGCCTGACCACCGGCACCGTCATGCAGCAGTGCAGCGATACCGTGCCAGAAGGCCACATTATCAGCCAGAGTCCGCCATGCGGCACGATGGTGGCCTGCGGCACAAGCGTGACGCTTGTCGTGTCTTCGGGCTGCTGTTCGCGCGCGGTGCCCGGCGTGGTGGGCCAGACACAGTCCGCGGCGGTTACGGCACTCACCAGTGCCGGACTGACAACCGGCTCGGTCACGCAACAATGCAGCGACACGGTCGCATCTGGCCATGTCATCAGCCAGAACCCGACTGTGGGCCAGCAGGTGGCCTGTGGCACCGCCGTTGCACTGGTGGTGTCCACGGGCTGCTGTTCGCGCGCGGTACCTGACCTGGTGGACCAGACACAGTCCGCGGCCGGTACGGCGCTCACGGGTGCGGGCCTGATCACCGGACAGGTCACGCAGCAGTGCAGCGACACCGTCGCATCCGGTCATGTCATCAGCCAGAATCCCGCGGCCGGCGCGCAGGTGAACTGCGCCGTTGCCGTAGCGTTGGTGGTGTCCACGGGTTGCTGTTCGCGTGCGGTGCCCGGCGTGGTGGGCCAGACACAGGCCGCGGCAAACACGGTGCTGATCAGCGTCGGGTTGGCGACCGGCTCGGTCACGCAGCAGTGCAGCGACACTGTCGTAGCGGGGTCAGTCATCAGCCAGAACCCGGCAGCGGGCCAACAGGTGCCCTGCGGCACCACCGTGGCGATGGTAATTTCATCGGGAATGTGCCCCGTAATGCCCATCGTACCCGACGTCACAGGCTTGACGCAGGCCACAGCTTCCGTGCTCATCACTGGTGCGGGACTCACGGTCGGCACAGTTACCCTGGGGTACAGCGATACTGTCGCTGTGGGCCTGGTCATCAGCCAGAGCCCATCGGCGGGCTTGTCCGTCAGTTTTGGCACGGCAGTCGCATTGGTCATATCAAAGGGTCCGCACACCGTTCCAAACGTGGTGGGACTGGTAGAGATGGCTGCGACAATGGCAATTGTCGGTGCAGACCTGACCATCGGCGAGAAAACCCAAGAGTGCAGCAACAGTGTTCCGGAGGGTTCGGTCATTCGCCAAAATCCGGAAGCAGGGACTCAGGTGATCCACGACTCGTCGGTGGCGCTGGTCATATCCACCGGCCCTTGCGTGCCACCGGAGGCGGAATTGCACAACCGGCTCACAAGCGGCTTCGATCAAATGGATTCCAATGGTGACGGGGGGGTCAATTACTCAGAGGCAGGGGCTATCCTGCCAGGACTAACGCAGGCGGTATTCAATGCGGTGGATACGGATGGTGACGGACAGATCAGCCGTACCGAAGCGGGGCTGGGTGAAACCAATCCATTCTGCAGGGGATGCACGGGCACCAAGAGCACCTTCACCCCGGACACGATAAAGACGGCCCTCGGCGACCTTTTCCTGGGCGGGTTGGGCCTGATGGTCTTGTTGGCGTGTCGGAATCCGCGAGCATAGCCGTTCTACTTCCGAATCAAGACGAAATTGGCGTTGGACCCGCTCTTCTGGCAACCGAAGAGCGGGTTTCCTTTTTGAGTGCGGGCGGCCGTGCCGCCGCTTTGTTTCCGCGGAAGCCATGCTTCCGTCCCGCCGGGGCATGGCCCCGGTGAAGAAAAGCGGCGGCGTGGCCACCGCACTCAATATGATTGACGAAATGACGCACAGCGAGGAAACGTCGGGTATGGCCCCGGTCCCGCGCGTCACAATTTGATGTGCAAGCGCTTTTCCAAGTACAACTTGGGACAGAGCGAACTCCGTTTCCAATCCGCAATTGAAAGGAGATTATTATGGTCGGGGGGCGACTGTTGTTCTGGGGGCCTTTCGCGGTGGCTTTGCCGCTGTTGATGGGCGCATGTTCGGTGCCGACGGGGTCGGGTACACAAAAGACCAGGGTGGACGTAAGGAATTACACGGTGTCTGTGCCTGCGGCAGAGGCCGGCAACGCAAACACGTTGAGCGCCCCCTTTAGTTTCAGGGCGCTTGCGGTCAAATGGACATCGGCGACAGGGACACCCGCACCCGTTGTGCGGGTGCGCTTTTCAAAGGACGGGATTCTGTGGACGGAGTGGGCAGCCGTCACGTTGGAACCGGAGGGGGCGGATAACGCAGTTCCCAGTTACGGCAGCCTTCAGATGCTTGAAGAGGGGTATGGATACGCTGGATACCAGACAGCGGACCGCGTGTCTGACGGGATGCTGACCCTAAGCTGCATTGAACCGGGAGAAACGCCGAAAGGGGCCCTTGCGTGCATAAACAAGGGCACCGAGCCCGCCACAAAAGCCGCCGCAGCGAAGCCGACCATCGTTTCCAGGGACGCATGGGGCTGTCCGGACGGCGAGTCCTCCCCCCTTTGGTCGCCTGAATACACGACTGTAAACGTGCTGGTAGTGCATCACACCGCAGGGTCGAATACGGCATCCGACTGGCCCGCCGTGGTTCGGAGCGTCTGGGATTACCACACCAACACCCAGGGATGGGGGGATATCGGGTACAACTACCTGATTGACCCGAACGGCGTCATCTATGAGGGACGCGCCGGGGGGGACAACGTCAAGGCCGCGCATTTCTCGTGCCAGAACAGCGGAACCATGGGCATCGGCCTCATGGGCACCTTCACCTCCGCCACGCCCACGAGCGCCGCCCTGGCCAGCCTGGAGCATTTGCTGGCGTGGAAGACGAACAAGGACGGCCTGAACCCTTTGGGGACCGCCTATCACAATGGCACGCACCTGACGCTCAACACGATTTGCGGCCACAGGGACGCAAACGCCTCATACCCGGCGTACGCCTGCAGCACCACAACCTGCCCGGGCGATGCGCTGTACGCCCTGCTGCCCACCGTCCGAACGAATGTCATGCAGACCATCGCCACCATCACGGGCGGCATCGTCATCAACGGCAACCGCTCGGCCACCAACCGCCGCGACGTGACACTGGCCCTCTCCTGGTCGGGCGGGGCGGGAACCGGCGTGGTCCGCATGCGGTTCAGTGATGACGGCGCGCACTGGACGGCGTGGCAGCCGCTCCGTTCGACACTCGCCTACACGTTGCCGGAAGGTCCGGACGGACACAGGACGGTCCGGGTGCAGTATCTTGACCAGATGAACAACCGATCTGGCACGTACAGCGACTACATTCTACTGGACACGACTCCCGCCACGGGGGCGATTCTCATCAACGACGGCGCGGCGACCGCGACAACGCAGGCGGTGACGCTGAAGCTAACCTGGGCCGACGCCGGCGCGGGCGTGTCAAGAATGCGTTTCAGCGATGACGGCGCGCATTGGACGGCGTGGGAGACATTGAAGGCAACTCGTGCGCATACGCTGCCGGCAGGGTTGGGATATCACACGGTGCGCGCACAGTACCTCGACGGGGCGGGCAACTACTCCGCTGTCTATAACGATTACATCAAACTGGTGGCGCCGTAGGAGACAGAGCGGTCATTCTCTTGAGCGCGCGGCCATGCCGCCGCAGTCAAAAAGAAGAGCGCAATGGGGTGATTTTGTGATTTGGAATGCGGCAGGGATGCCGCATCTACAATGGACTTCGGCTTCCCTCAGAGCGTGTTTGGAAAGTCGCGAGTACAGTTCAGTTTCACCGTCATTCCCGTGAAAACGGGAATCCAGGCTTGCCAAGGACTTACGCATACGCGCGGCCCTCTGGATTCCCGCCTTCGCGGGAATGACGGAGAGGGCGGTTTCGGTGTGTTGGCATTCTTGGAAGACCCTCTTCACGGGAATGACGCGGCAGATGACTTTCCAAACACCCTCTCAGAGCGCGAAGTCGAGGCGGATGTCGCGGGTCTCCACGAACTCGAAGGGCTTGGTCTGTTTTTCCATGGAACCGCGCGACGCCGAGAAGTCGGATTTGCCGACGGCCTTGTTGGCGCAATAGACCACCACTTCGCCCTTGCCCCTGGGCAGCTTCTCCACCGTGAAGGCGCCGGTGGCGCTGATGTCGTAGTAGATGTGCTCGACGTTGGCGGCATCGGGCCGGAACAGGCGCACCTCGACGAACGCGGACTTTGCGGCCGCGCCGCGCAGAAGCACCGAGCCGGACAGCTTGTTGGCGCCCGTGGCGTAGTTGAAGTCGAGCCAGGTCGGCTGGCCCAGGTCGAGCGCGGTGGTACGCTCGTAAACGCGGTCAAACCAGGGGGCACCCTCCGTCGGGGCGACGCTGGCCAGGATGGTCAGGTCTCCGGGCGGCAGTTTGGGCACCTCATAGGCGCCGGGTGAATTGTACTGGGGCTCGACGGTGCGGCTGCCCGCGACCATGCCGCTGGCGATGCGGAACTGGCTGAACACCGCGGGATAGCCGTCCAGGGTGATGTCGCCGGCCAGGGAGCCCTTCTTGGGCATCTGGATCTTAACCTCGGCCACCTTGCCGGGCTCGGTGACGACCACGGCGTGGGCAATGCCGCCGCTGCGGTGGTCCACAAGGAACCAGTTCACGCCGACGGGCAGGCTGTAGATGGCGAAGATCCCGTTGGCGTCGGTGGTGGTGTAGCTGACCTTGCTGCGCGCAACGCTTTCCGGGTTGCCCTCGCGGGGCATGATGCGCGCATCCTGGAGCGTGAGTTCGTTGGCGCCATAGACACGGCCCTGGATCGTGGCCGAGCGCAGCACGTGCAGATCATGCACCGTGTCGTTGCTCCATCCGTCGCCGATGGTCACGTTGACGGGCAGCGGCGCGTAGCCCTGTGCGCGGACATAGAGGCTGTAGGTGCCGTAGGTCACAAAGCGGTCCACCAGCAGGCCGTCCGGGCCGGACTGGGGCTTGAAATCGCTGAGGAGATAGGGCGGCATCATCTGCTGCGCGTCCTTGCAGGCCGCAATCTCGAAGGCGGGGATGACCTGACCAGTCTTGGCGTCGGTCACCCTGCCCTGAAAGGTAAACTTGGCGGGCACCTTGTCGGTCACGTCCAACTGGATCTTCGGGTTCTTCTTCTCGGTGTGCAGGAGATTGCCTTTGGAGAGCACCTCGCCCTTGTGCGAGACGACCACCTCGTATTCGCCACGCGTAACGTTCTTGATCTCAAAGCCGCCGAACGTGTCCGTTTCGGCCGACTTGTCGCCCGCGCTGACGGTGAGGCCGGGAATGCCGTTGCCGAAGCGCCGGTCCACGACGCGGCCCTTGAGAACGTAGTTGTCAGGCACCTGCACAGGTTCCTGCGCCGCGGCGGGCGGCGGGGTTTCAGACGGCATCCCGGGCGTTGCCGGTGCGGCGGGCGGCGGTGCGGTGAATGGAAGCAGCGGGTTCGGGAAGGCCACCCCCCCCGTTGGCGCAAAAAAGGCGTTGTAGACAAAGAATCCGGCAATGGCCAGCACGAACAGGGTGGCCGCGCCCATGAACAGGGGCAGCCTGCGGCGTTTGACCCGGCCCAGGCGGGTTTCACGGGCCGCCTTGATGGCCGCCGCGTCGCCGGCAACCTCGCGCATGATGTGGACCATGCGCTCCTTGCTGTTAACCTCGGGCGCGAGCGCCGCGGCCACTTCGCGCAAAAGTTTCTTTTCAACGTTTTCGCGGGTGCGCGCAAGGTCTTCGGCCGCCTCTTTGGCCTCGATCTTCAGATATCCGGCGATGGTGCGCGCGGAGGCTCCGCAGAGCGCGTGGAGCAGGATTCCCTTGCGCTCCTGCACGGAAAAGGAGCTCAAATCCTCGTTGAGCGGCTCGATCAGTTCCGACTGGAGCCAGCCGAGGTCCACCAGCTTCGCGGAGGGATCGCGGTCACGCGGCTTGAGGCGGTCGGGGCCGCGCACCGCTGAAAGCGCTTCGGCCTCGTTGTGGGTGAGCGCGCACAGCCAGTGTCCCAGGCGTTTGGCGTCCGTCAGGGAAACGAGCCTTTCAAAGGCCTGCCGGAATGCGGCGACCACGGCCCTGTCCGCGAGGACCGCGTTGCCCGATTGGGCGAGGGCAATCGCGTACACGACCGGTTGGTATTCTTCCACAATCAGGCGGAATGCGTCCGGATGTCCCTTGAAGATCCGCTGAATTGCAGCCTTCTCTTTGTTTGCCTTGCCTAATCCGAACACGTTGCCCCTTGCTTCCTGCCCTGCCGGGCGCTGCCTGGGCCTGAATGACACACCTGCTCTCGTCCACCCACGGGTTCCCGCAGAGGGGTATGGCCGCGCGGCGTCCCAAGGGGATAATTATGCGAGAGGCGGCGGATGGGGTCAAGTTTCACGGGGATTTTGGTCCGCACTGCCGGGTGACCGCGCACGGAGGCGCGCCGCTCGCGCTTCGTTGCGCACCGCGGACGGCATGATTTACGCTTAAACTGTTCGGGATTCCGCACAAGGACGCGCGCACCGCGCGAACGCAGAAGGATCTAGAAAATGAAGGTATACCGCCCCGCGCCGCTTGCGCTCTTCATCACGGCAACCCTGTCCGTGCTGCTGGCGGATCTGTCGGCCCGGGCGGAAGGAGCACCTGCGGCCGTGTCCTTCAAGAAGGACGCGGGACGGCTGGAAATATGGATAGGCGACCGGACGGTGGCGGCGTATGCCTACGAAGACCCGTCCATTCCGCGCCCGTACTTCTGCAACGTCAAGACGCTGAGCGGCGTGCAGGTCACCAGAATTCATCCGCCGGACCCGGTTGTCAACAAGGGCAACGATGACCACGCCACCTTTCATCCGGGCATCTGGCTGGCCTTCGGCGACTTGGGCGGAAAGGATTTCTGGCGCAACAAGGCGCGTGTGCGTCACGTGAAATTTGTTGAGCCCTTTGTGGAGGGCCCCGGGGCGGGCCGGTTCACCGTTGTCAACAGATATGAGACGGCGGAGGGTTTGAATAACCCCGTCTGCGAGGAAACCTGCTCCTGCTCCGTGTACGCCGATGCTTCCGGATACTTTCTCACGGTCCGCAGCGCGTTCCGATCGGACAAGTCCGATTTTGCCTTTGGCGACCAGGAGGAAATGGGTTTCGGTGTCCGCCTCAACACGCCGCTCACGGTCAAGTTCGGGTCGGGCAGCATGCTGAACAGTGAGGGCGGGAAAGACGAGAAAGGCACCTGGGGCAAACCGGCCAGGTGGTGCATGACCGCGGGGACAATGGACGGCAAGCCCGTGTCGGTCACCCTGATGACCGCGCCGGACAACTTCCGTCCGTCCTGGTTCCACACGCGCGACTATGGACTCATGGTGGCCAATCCGTTTGGCCGGAAGGCCCTGACCGGCCCCGAAGACACCGCCATGGCACCGGACACCACCCTTGTCAGGAAGGGTGAAGTATTCCGGTTGGGTTTTGGCGTGCGGGTTTCCGACAGCGGACGCGCATCTGTTGCCGAGGCGCGGGGCGCTTATGAACAGTGGCTGGCGCTGCCGGGAAGGGACTGAGATGGATATCGGACTGATAGGACTGGGCCTGATGGGGCGCGCCATGGCGTCCCGCCTTTTGGCGGCGGGTCACCGGGTACTGGGTTATGACATCAGCGGGGATGCGCGCGCGCAGGCCGCCAACCTCGGCGTCGCCGTTCAGGAAAGCGCCGCGGAGGTTGCCCGGGGCACGCGCCTGATCCTGCTGAGCCTGCTCACGTCCGACAACCGCCGTGCGTTGCTGTGGGGCGTTCATGCGCTGTCCAAGGCGCTTCAACCGGGCACGGTCATCCTGGACACCACGACCGGCAAGCCGGAGGACATAGAGGAGGACAGTGCACGCCTTGCCGATGCGGAAACGAGGCTGGTAGACGTGTGCATGTCGGGGTCAAGCCAGGTGATGCAGGAGGGCCGCGCGATTGCCCTGATCGGCGACAGCGAAGAGAACGCGGATTACGGGGAAGTGCTCGGCCTTCTGTCAAAGGCCCGGCACTACTTTGGAAAGCCGGGACAGGGGAACCGCGTGAAACTGATTGTGAACCTGGTGTTTGGACTCAACCGCCTGGTGCTGGCGGAGGCGCTCGGTCTTGCCGAGAAGGCGGGCTTTGACCTGAACGCCATTTTGGAGATCCTCCGGTCGGGGGAGACATACAGTGTCGCCATGGACACGAAGGGCCCGAAGATGGTCTCGGGTGTGTATGAACCGGCCGTCGCCCGCCTTGGCCAGCATGCCAAAGACGTGCGGCTCATTCTGGACTACGCGCGGCAGGTCGGCGCGAATGTTCCGGTGACCGAAACGCATGCCCAAATCATTGACGCACTGGTGCGCGAGGGATGGGGCGACCTGGACAACGCCGCCATTTTCAAGGCTTACCGTTCATAGAACCCCCGGAGGCGAAGACATGGAAAAGGTGCTTGTGGTCATCGGCGACGGTGCCGAGGTAATTGACACGATGGTGCCCTACTACCGGCTCGGCGAGGACTACGAGGTGGTGGCGGCGGCGCCGGAGAAACGTGCCTATCATCTGGTCCAGCACGAACACGATCCCGGCTGGGACATCACGGTGGAAATGCCCGGTTACACCATGCGCTCAGACATTGCCTTCCGGGACGTAATCCCGGAAGAGTACGTCGGGCTGGTGCTGCCGGGGGGAAGGGCGCCTGAGTTTCTCCGTTACGACAGAGACCTCATCCGCATCGTGCAGCATTTCTTTGCGGAACGCAAGCCGGTGGCGTCCATCTGCCACGGCGTGGAGATTCTGGCGACGGCGGGTGTCCTGCGCGGGGTGGGGGTGACGACCATACCGCGGTGCCGCTTTGATGTGGAGGCGGTGGGCGCGATCTACCTGGAACAGCCGCTGGTCATTTCGGACAACCTGTTCTGCTGCCGTTTCAAGCGCGAGTGTTCGGCGTGGATGAAGGCGTTCACCGCCGAACTGGCGCGCCGCGCCGCACAGGCACGGACCGAGTAGCGCCTATCCCATCTGCGGCAGTTCGTATCCCCTGCGGTACTCGCGGGTGAACAGGCGGTTTGCCTCGGCGTCGTCCACACACTCCCCCGTGGCCGAGTCCAGCTTGAGTTTGCGGCCCACACGGGTGGCGATGTTGCCCAGATGGCAGAGCGTGGCGGACACCGCGCCCTCGGCAATGCCGCCGTTCAACCCGGCCGGATTGCCCGCCTTCACGCAGTCAAGGAAATTGCGGAAGTGGTCTTCTATGCTGCAATAGGGACCGAGATGCTTCTTCTCCTCGCCGATGACAAACAGGTAGCAGCCGTTCCGTCCAACCTCCAGTTTGCCCTTGTCCCCGTAAAAAATGACGCCGTTGTCATGACCTTCCATGGGGTAGTCGGTCCACAGCCGCATTTCGTAGAGCAGGTAGCAGCGATCATATTCGAAGGTTATGACCTGCGTGTCGGGCGTTTCGTGATCGTCGTCATAGAAGAGTTGCCCGCCCGAGGCGCTGACCGCGCTGGGAAGAGCCACGCCCAGCCCCCACCGGGCCTGGTCAATCTGGTGAATGCCGTCGTTGCCGGTGTCGCCGCAGCCGTAGTCCCAGAACCAGTGCCAGTTGTAGTGCCAGCGGTTCTTGGTGAAGGGGTGCAGCGGCGCGGGGCCGAGCCACAGGTCATAGTTGACGCCCTCGGGCGGCGCGCCCTCGGGTTCGCGGCCGATGGGTCCGCGCAGTTGGTGGTTGATGGCCTTGGCCATGCGCACCGTACCGATGGCCCCGTCGCGCAGCAGGGCATAGGCCTGCTGGATGGACGCGCTGCTGCGCGCCTGCGTGCCCTGCTGCACGCATTTGCCCGAGGCCGCCGCCGCCTTCACCAGCAGCCGCGCCTCGTGTATGTTGTGCGCGCAGGGCTTTTCCACGTAGACATGCTTGCCGGCCTGAAGCGCCGCCAGCGCCACCGGCGTGTGCCAGTGGTCGGGCGTGGTGACACTGACGCTGTCAATGCTCCTGTCGTCGAGAAGGCGCCGAAAATCCTCCACCAGCGCCACCTTCTCCGGATTGGGCAGCTTCGCGGCGACCAGTTGCCTGCGGTTGGGGTCCACGTCGCACAGGGCGACCACTTCGCAGTCCGGGAACGTGGAAAGCGCCTGGGCATGCCGTTTGCCCTGGTTGCCTGTGCCGATGATGGCGTGGCGAACCCGGTTGGCGGGGGATGTCTGCGCGGCGGCGGGACGCCCGGAAAGCACAAGTCCGGCGGCGACACCGGCGCCTGCGGCGGCGAGGAATTCGCGTCGGTTGGATGCGGACATCGGCATGATCTCCTTTTCTGCAATTCCATGGGTCGGCCCCGAACGAGGCCGCTGTCGGTTTCATAATATATACTAAGACCGTTGGTAGACGGACTTCATGACACGTGTCAAGACAGGGAGCATTTCATGGAGCAGACGGATCAGGGCGGCCTGAAGCGCGACAAATGGCTTGTGCTCGGCGCGGGCTTTTTGGGATGGCTCTTTGCCGGGATGCAGTTGGCGCTCATGCCCTTTGCAGCGCTGACCATCAGCAAAGATCTGATGGGAACGTCTTTTACGGCGGCGGGTGCCGGTTCATGGTTCGCGGCCTACTCGGCAATAACCATGCTCGGCGCGGCCACCGGGGGAATCCTGTTCGGCAGCCTCGGCGACCGGTACGGCCGCGCAAGGGGGCTTGCGCTGAGCATGCTCTGCTTCACGGTCTTTGGCCTGGCGGGTTGCCTGGTCCGCAGCCAGGAACAGTTGCTCGCGCTGCGATTCCTGGTGGGGTTGGGCGTGGGCGGCACCTGGCCCAACGGCGTGTCGCTCCTGTCCGAGTTCTGGTCCGACGTGTCACGGCCCGTGCTCGCGGGGCTGATGGGTGCGGCGGCAAACCTGGGCATTCTGCTGCTGTCGCTGCTGGGCAAGTGGTACGTGGTTACGCCCGAGACCTGGCGCGGCGTCATGCTGATCACGGGCAGCCCGATCATCCTGGCGCTGGCGGCAATGGTCCTCCTGCCCGAATCGCCCAAATGGCTCCAGAGCCGGGGTGCCGCAAGCGCCGCCGCGTCGTCCTCGCTGGCGGAACTGTTTCGCCCACCGCTGCTCCGCGTGACGCTGCTCGGGATATGTCTGGGGGCCATCCCGCTGCTGGGCGCGTGGGCGTCGAGCAAGTGGATGCTCCCCTGGGCGGACCATGTGGCGGGCGCGGCCAATCCCGGCTACAAGGCCACCACGATGCTGTGCTGGTCCACCGGTGCCACGCTGGGCGGTTTGGTCGGCGGCTATGTGGGCCAACTGCTGGGGCGCCGCCTTTCCTACACGGTGATCAGTCTGGGCGCGTGCGGCATGAACCTCTTCATCTACGGGGCACTCAAACCGCTGGATGCGGCGTTCCTGCCCGCCGTGTTTGTGCAGGGCGCGGTCAGCACGCTGTTCTTCGGCTGGCTGCCGCTTTACCTGCCCGAAATCTTCCCCACCCGCGTCCGCGCCACCGGCACCGGCATCTCCTACAACTCGGGGCGTTTCCTCACGGCGGCAGGCGTGATGGCGGCCGGGCTCCTGATACAACTGTTCCACGGCGACTATGCCCGGGTGGGCAGCATCACCGGCCTGGTCTATGCGCTGGGTGTGGTGGTCATCTGGCTCGCCCCGGAAACCAAAGGGAAGGAATTGCAGGGGTAGTACGCCGGACTTATCATTGTATCCACCGCTTCTTTCTTGAGCAGGCGGAGACAAAATCCAGAGTTGGCAACGTAACAGAAAGGATTAGACCGTTTATGAAGTCAGGCACGCTCAACACAATGGCCTTTTTCGCCTTCAGTGCAATCGTCGTGTTTGGTCTTTCGGGATGTCCCGGAGAGGTGAAATCGGTTCGCGGCTATGCAATGCTGGACACGCCGCTGGCAGGTGCCACGGTCAGGCTGATCGACGAAAGCGGGGCGCAAATTTGGCGCGCCCGGAACACCACCGGCGAGCGGGGCACCTTCTTCCTTAACGTTCCGGAGCGGCTCTTGCCCGACTCGTTTCTTATTGAAGTGAGCGGAGGCAGCGCCAAGCAGGGCGCGCCCTTTGACGGCGTGCTTAAGGCATTCGTCTCCGCACATGACGAAGGCCACAGTTTCTATGAGGTGAACGTGGTGACGACATTGGCCGAGGCGTTCCACGCGGCCCGTCCGGAATTCAGCTATGCTGAGGCCGAGGCCAAAGTCAAGGCGCATCTGGAGATTCCCCCGCACATCGACATCCGAAATGACTTGGTCCATTCCGACATTCACTTCGCCGATGAGCTGTTCATGCGGGAATTGGACCAGTCTGGCGGATGGCAGCCGTTCTTTGACGCGCTGGCGGCGGAGTTGGAGAATCCTTCAGAAAGCCATCCCTTCACCTGGCACGCGGCTTATCCCCCGGACCAGGAGAAGGCGGGCATGGGTGCCACACTGGGCAAGGCGCTCCTCAAGGGCGTGGCCTCGGGCATCGGCAGCGCCATCGGCGGACAACTGGCCGGCTGGGCGCTGAATGCCATTTTCGGCGGGGATGATGCGAATCCCTCGGTGAGCCCGGAGCAGTTTCAGTCCTCAATGAACGACATCGAGGGCAAGCTCGACGGGCTGACACAGGCCGTGGGGCAGCTTCAGCAGCAATTGAGCGCGGACGTGC
>CALDSM010000677.1 GCA_937923585.1 uncultured bacterium | reverse complement strand
CGGTGAGCGATTGCGCCAGCAGCCGGTGCTGCTCTTCGAGGAGGCGCCGGTGGCGATGCTGGATCCGGGAGCCGGCAAGACGAAGCGGGCCTACCTGTTCGCCTACCGCAGCGCGGCCGATCCGCCGGAGGTGGTGTTCGACTTCCGGACCAGCCGCAGCGGAGCGCACGTGCGTCAGTTCCTGGGACACTGGCGCGGATCGCTCATGGTCGATGACTACGGTGGCTACAAGGCCGGCTTCGCCGGCGGCATCACCGAGCTGGGCTGCTGGGCCCATGCAAGGCGCAAGTGGCACGACCAGTACGCCGACAGCGGCAGTGAGATCGCGGCCGAGGCGCTGGCGCGCATGGCCGTGCTGTACCGGATCGAGCAGGCCTGTCGTGACATGGGGGCCGATGCGCGTCATGCGTACCGGCAGGAACACGCCGTGCCGGTGCCAGTACTGCCCCGTGACCAGACTCGCCCGGTAAGGGCAGCACACGGGACATCCCGACACCGCATTGGTGAAATTGACGCTTTGCGCCGCCAGTTTGTCCAAGTTGGGCGTGCGGGCGTTGGCGGCCCCGGCATAGCCGGTGGCCTGCGCGCGCCACTGGTCCGCGCAGACATAGACGATGTTGGGCCGGGCGGGTTTCCCGGCGGCCTGAACCCCGCCGCCAAAGGCCAACTGTCCCGCCGCCGCCAAAGCACCGCCCAGGAAAGCGCGCCGCCCGACAGCGGCCAGCGGGTGATCGGTGGCACAGTCGTTCCCGGAAGGATGGGACCCCTGGGACATGTGGGACACGTGGGACTCATGCGCGTGTGTGTTCAAGTTTTTCGCTTTCTCGACAGGCCGCCGGTCAAAAGGCTGACGCCTGCGGGTCATGCACTTCCTTCTGGCTCTTCTTCAACAGGGCGCACAGACGAGATAGTTCGCCCGCACACCCGGGGTCTTCGGCCAGGTTCTTCGTTTCAAACGGGTCCTTCTCCAAGTCAAACAACTGCGTCGTGCGGGTGCCTCTTACAGAGTATTCAATCAGTTTCCACTTTCCGTCGGACACGCCCCGCTGCATATCCCGATAGGCGTAAAAGACATGGTCGCGCACCTGCACCCTGCTGTCACCCAGGGCGTCCTTCAGGCTGCTTCCCTCAACCGTCGCGGGCGCATCAATTCCCGCGAACTGGCAGAGTGTGGGAAACAGGTCCTGCAGGCTGCACAGCGTTTCACGGCGGGCATTGGATGCAATGCCGGGGCCGCTCATCAGCAGCGGCACGCGGACGCTGCACTCGTAGAGATTCTGCTTGCCCATCAGGCCGTGCTGTCCCACGGCCAGCCCATTGTCGCCTGTAAACACGATGATCGTGTTGTCCCGCTGGCCCGTGTCGTCCAATGCCTGAATGACCTTGCCCAATTGCGCGTCCAGATGGGTGATCATCGCGTAATAATCCGCAATATGCTGGCGGATGGCCTCCGGCGTCCTGGGAAAGGGTGCCAGCATCTCGTCGCGGATCTTCAGTTCGCCGTTGTCGAAAGGATGTTCCGGGAGAAAGTTCTGCGGGAGCACGATATTCTCCGGCTTGTACCGCGCGGCATACTCAGGCGGCGCGGTGCGCGGGTCGTGGGGGGCGAGAAAGGCGGTGTACAGGAAGAACGGCCTGTCATCCCTCCGGTTCCTGATAAAGTCGGCGGCCGCATCGGCCAGCAGTTCGCTGGAATGTCCCTCCCGCACCTTCGCCGCGTCCCTGGGATACTTTCCCTCCGGGTCAAAGTCCCAGGTGGCCAGACGGAAATGGTCCGCCATGCCGCCGAAATAGACCTGCGCGCCGTCGGTGAAACTGCGCGCGTAGGAATCCCGGCCGTTGTGCCATTTCCCGATACCGCAGGTGCGGTATCCGGCGGTGCGGAACGCTTCGGGCATCGTCGTGTGGTTTTCCGGGATGGTGTTGCCCGTGTCTTCCAGGCTGAACAGGTTGCGCCCCGTCAGCAGCATGGCCCGGCTGGGCACGCAGACCGCGCCCTGGGTGCCGCCCATGATGTGCGCGCGGGTAAAGGCCGTTCCCGTGCCGCACAAGCCGTCCAGTGTCGGCGTGGCTATTTCGTCGTTTCCCAGCGCGTGAACGGTGTCAAAGCGCAGGTCATCCGCCAAAAGGAAGACGACATTGGGCGGGCGCTTGTCCCCGGCCCAAACCTGCGGCATATGCGCGCAGGCCGCCCCGGACACGCCGAGGACGAGCCGCCGAAGAAACTCCCGGCGCGGCGAAAGCCCCTGTCCCAACACCCCTGTCTCCTGCCAATTGTTCATGCCGCGTCAATGCTCCTGCGAATTGCGTTTCAAGACGCAGCCAGTATAGCCCAATTGCCGGAAGCGCAACCGCCTTGACACTGCGGGGGAAAGCCTCCAGAATACCCGTGTTGCATTACCTTCCAAAGGAGGCGATATGACTGCACGTTTTCAGACAGTCCTTGTGCTGGCGGCGATGGCTGTGGGCGTTGCCGCTGCCGTGCCACATGCCGCGGCGGCTCCGCTAAAGGAAGTCTTCGCCGACCGGGCCAACGCGGTGGAGTTTCCCGCGCAGGATGCGCGCTTTGTCCGCTTCGTTATCCGCGCAGCCAGCGCCAGCCAGCCCTGCGTGGATGAACTGGAGGTTTACAGCCCCGGCTCGGACGAAAACCTTGCACTGGCCGACGCCGGCGCAAGACCGTTCGCCTCATCGTGCCTGGCAGGGTATGCGGAGCACCGCATCGAGCACCTCAACGACGGCAGGTACGGCAACGACCGGAGTTGGATCGCTGCAGGAACGGGAGAGGAATGGGCGCAGATCGAACTGCCCAAGGCCGCCACACTGAACCGGGTGGTATTCTCGCGGGACCGCAACCGCAACTACGCCGACCGCATGCCCACGGATTTCGAGGTGCTGCTGTCGCAGGACGGCCAGGCATGGACTTCTGTCGCGAAGGTGTCGGCCACTGCCGGACCGGTCGTGCTTCAGGCCCGCGGCGGCAATGCCGGGCTGGTGCCGTCGCCCCCTGATCCGCCCGAAGCGGCCAAGGTTTCCTCCGAACCCGAATCGGACCCATTGAAGGACGCGTTCCTCGCCGAGGAGTATGCGTGGATAAAGACGGCGGGCCGCGCGGATGTGGACCCGCGGCTCGTGCCCTACAACGGACGGGTGAAGGAGTACCCGCACCATGTGGGGGACGACACGCTGCCGCTGCCGTCGGTGTCAGCCCCACCCGAGTTGGACGGCGCACTGGGCGACGCGTGCTGGGGCGGTGCGTCCCGCGGCGCGGTGCGCGTGGCATACCCGTTCGATTTTTCGGCCACACCCCTGGTGACAACGGACATCTGGGCTGCCCGTCAGGGCGGCAGCTTGTGGTTTGCCCTGCGCACGGACCGGCTGCTAAGCAGCCATGTGGCCGTCGTCTCCTCGGCGGACATGCAGGGCTGCGGGGTGGTGGAGGTGACGCGCAAGGGACTGGTCTTCAACATCTACAAACCCGAGGGCAGGGATTTGGAGGTATCCAAGTCGGTGCCTTTGCAGGGGGCATACAACCGGGAGTTGACGCAGTTTGAGTTCAGCCTTCCGCTGGCGCTGTTTCCCGACTGCGAAAATCAGGGGCTGCGCGTGGGGCTGGGCATGGGCGGCCGCTACACCGAGGCCATGGGCCGGCCGATAACCTTTAGGTTTGCACCGTTGGGCATTGCGGAGACGGTCCCCTGCACCGACGGGTATTTCACCGTGCGGTTTGTCCCCGAAAAGGCCGCGATGCCCATGACCGTCAACGCAAGCAGCGAGTTTGCGGGATTTGAATTGCCCTTCACGGAGCCTATGGTCAGCCAAGACATTCGGGTCCCGGCCGAACCGGGTCCGGTGGGACCACAGGCCACGCTGACGGTGAAGGAAGGCGACAATGAATACACGCTGCACCTCCTGCGTTATGACCCGCTCGACCACACCCTTGCCCAAATGGAGGACATGATTGCGAGATTGCAGAAGCAGGGCGTGAACGTGGACGCCGAGCACGCCGCCGTCGCCGAATTTCGCGCGCGGCAACAGCAGTTATTGGCTGCCGACGCGCCGAACCGTGGGGCGGAACGTGACGCGTTCTATGAGATGCGCCTCGCCAAGCGCAACCTGTTCCTGCGCGCGCCCGATCTGGAGCCCATGCAGAACCTGCTGTTTATCAAGCGGTTCCCCTTCGAGCCGTCTCACAACTACAGTGACTATTTCGACTCGGCGTTCAAGCCCGGCGGCGGCGTGTGCCTGCTGCACCTGCCCAAGGACGGCGACCGCTTCACGCCGGATGACGCGAAAGTCAAGGAGCTGTTCAGCGCGGGCAAGGGTATTGCCCGCAACCCCATGGCCGACTTCGACCTAAACCGCATTTACTTCTCCTACCGGCTCCCGGAAGACGGCTATTACCACGTGATGTCCATGAACCCTGATGGCGGCGAGTTGAAGCAGCTTACCAGCGGTCCCTTCCAGGACCTGTGGCCCTGCCCGCTGCCCGACGGCGACCTCGCGGTGATCAGTTCGCGGTGCACGTCGCGGTTCATCTGCTGGCGGCCGCAGGCGTCCATCCTGTTCCGCATGAAACCCGACGGCACCGATTTCCGTCCGCTGTCCTTCGCCAACCTCACCGAGTGGGCGCCGTCCGTGATGGACGACGGACGGCTGGTGTGGACGCGGTCGGAGTACCAGGACAAGGGCGCGGACTTCGGCCACACGATCTGGGCCATCAATCCCGACGGTACGCAGGCGGAGCTGGTGTTCGGCAACGACATCATCCAGCCCAACGGCTACGCCAACGGGCGGCCCGTGCCGGGCACGAAGGAGTACGTCTGCACGCTCATTTCGCACTTCGGCGATCTGAACGGTCCCATCGCGCTGGTGGACCCGACGAAAGGCCGGTCCAACCCGAAGGCAATCACCAGCCTTACGCCGGAAGTGCCCTGGCCGGGGATGTGGCCCAACCACGAATGCTTCCGCGAGGCATTCCCGCTGTCAAAGGACTACTTCCTCTGCGCCCATGCGCCGCGCGAGACATTCGGGCTGTACGTGATTGACCGCTTTGGCAACCGCGAAATGCTGTACATGGACCCCGCCATTTCGAGCATGTGCCCGACCCTGTTCCAGAAGCGGCCGCACCCGCCCGTGCTGGCCTCGCCGGTGCAGGAGGCGTCGGAGACCGGCGAGTTCTATCTGCAGGACGTTTACCGCGGCATCTCGCCGGCTGTCGAGCGAGGTCGGGTGAAATACATCCGCATCGTCGAGGAGGTGCGCGCCACGCTCGACCAGATGCCCAACGGCGAATACCGCAAGGACCACCCGGAATTCCAGG
>CALDSM010000676.1 GCA_937923585.1 uncultured bacterium | reverse complement strand
GCAGTGGTGGGCCACGGGCAGCCCGTGGCGCAGCCCGACATCCACGATGCGCGCCAGATGCGGCTTGACGAGGTCCCGCCAAAGCACCGGGCTCATCATGAGCGCCTGCTGGCCCGCGACATCGTCGCCCGTCCACAGCCAGTCCACGTCGAAACGCTCGCAGGCGGCCACCGACAGCATGACGGAGAAGTCGGCGCAGCGGGCGAACATGGTGTCGGCCATCTCACGGTTCACCGCCATGTCGAGCATGGCGTCCTCCATCCCGCGCAGCCGCCAGTACATCTCGAACACGCAGGGGGACACGTCCACGCCGATGAAATCGTCGCCCCGGTCCTCCAGCACGGGCATCATGCGCCGCATCAGGAATTCCATGCGCTCCGCCGGGAACCGGTAGCGCAGCACCTTCTCCGGGGGCAGCCCGGCCAGCGGAAAGCCCTCAATCTGGTTGAACTCGCCGCGCCTGACCCAGTGTACGCCCCACTCGTCGCTGTGGCTGTCGCCCTCGTCTTCGTGGACGATTCCCTCCATGGCGTAGTTGTTGTTTACCCAGGTTTGGCGAATGTCGTTCCCCATGGCCTCGCCCACGCGGCCCGCCGGAATTTCCAGCAATGCCGCAAGCCGCCGCGCCGTGGACGGATGAAACCACATAAACACGGGCACGCGGTCGGCCGGTTCGCGCCGCAATGCGGCCAGGGTTCTTTCGCGTGAGGTCATGGTCCTTTTCCTGTCGGTTGTCAGGCCGGTATACTACACCAAGTTTGGGCATTGGAGCATGAGGCATATGGGACGCCGCGCCGTGTGAAACTGCGCGGGGCGGGTGAATGGGACGAATGTGATGGAAATGCTGGCCGCTGTCCTCTTGGGAATATATCTGTGTACTTTTCTCGCCGGCGTGCTGCTGCCAGCGCTTCCCGGAAGGCTCCGGTTTGAGTTGCTGGCGCTTTCCTGCCTGCCCACGGGGCTTGTCGGCCTGTATTACCTTCACCTTGTGGACGACATGCCGGTCTATTACACCCTGCGTTCCATTCCGTACATCGAGCTTTCCAGCGGGCTGCTGGGTTTGGGCACCGGCATCGTCGCGCGGGAGATGCACCGGCGCAATTTGCGGCTGATTGTGGCCGTGCTTGTTCCGTCCATGGCGGTGCTGGCCATGCTGCCGTATGTGAAGCACGTTTTCGCCCCCCTGGACGCGACGCGCCTTCAGGAACGCTGGGACGGCCCCCACTGCCTTCAAAGCGCCGTCCATACCTGCGGTCCCGCCTGTCTGTCGACCTTCCTGAGCCTGGCCGGAAAGAAAGAGTCCGAAAGGGACGTCGCACGGGCGAGCCTGAC
This sequence comes from uncultured bacterium, assembly GCA_937923585.1. Classification (GTDB taxonomy): domain Bacteria; phylum Hydrogenedentota; class Hydrogenedentia; order Hydrogenedentales; family CAITNO01; genus CAITNO01. The sequence goes on along the minus strand of CALDSM010000676.1, from coordinate 1,916 downwards.
CACTGCCAGCGGCACCGAAGTCTGGTATCTGGCCCGCCACGCCAGGAGAAGGGGTCTTGAGGCGCACTTTGAGCATGGGACGCTGGAAGAACTGAAGGGAAAGCGCGGCATCATCGGCGTGAAACTGGGCGGGGGCGCGGCGGGTCATTTCCTGGCCCTGCTGGACTGCGACGGCAAGGCGGTGGAGTATGTGGACCCGTTGTCGGGCCACAAGACGACGGATATGGAAACGTTTCGTGAGGCTTACGAATACACCGGTTTCTTGATGGCATTGAGATAGCCGCCGCGCGCGCACCGCGTCCGGCACGGTCTGTATAATCGCACGGGTGCTGGTTGGAGTCTTCAATGCAGGCATGTGCCGCGAACAGGAGTGTGTGATGGTCAGGACGGTTGTTGGCGGGTTGGTGATTGCGGCAGTGGCAATGCTGGCGGCGAACGCCCCGGCACAGGAGAACTGGCCACAATGGCGTGGCGCGGACCAGAGCAATATTGCGGCCACGGCGGACCCGCCGGTCACCTGGAGCGAGACGGAGAACATCGTCTGGAAGACGCCGCTGCCGTCTTGGAGCGGCGGTTCGCCCATTGTCTGGGGTGACAGGGTCTATCTCATGTCGCCGTCCAAACCCGGCGAGTCGAAGGAGGAGCAGGAAACGGGCGGATCGAAACTGCTGCTGCTGTGCATTTCCAAGGCGGACGGCAAAGTGCTCTGGGAGCATGAACTCGCCGAGGGCAACAAGCTGGGCAACAAGCAGAACATGACCTCGCCCACGCCCGTGACGGACGGACAGCACCTGTGGACGATCACGGGGATGGGCATCCTGACCGCGCTCGACATGGACGGCAAAGAACTGTGGAAGAAGGACATCCAGCAACTGTTCGGGAAGATCGGCCTGCAGTTTGGCTATGCGTCATCGCCGGTGCTGTACGGCGGAAACGTGATCATCCAGATGCAGCATGGGTTCTTCACGGATGAACCCTGCTATATCGCCGCGTTTGACGGGCTGACCGGCGAGCTGCGCTGGCGCGTGGAGCGGCCCACCACGGCCGTCATCGAGGGACCGGACGCGTACAACACGCCGACGCTGCTCAAGGTCAACGACAAGACGCAGATCATCCTGTCCGGCGGGGACTGTGTCACGGGGCACGACGCGGACACGGGTCGTGAAATTTGGCGCGCCTGGGGACTTAACCCGAGACACGGCCAGTACAACCGGATCATCCCGTCCGTGGCGGTCGGCGGCGGCATGGCATTCGCCTCATCGCGCGTGAAGCCGCTGATCGCCGTCCGCGCCGACGGTGAGGGCGACGTGACGGAAACGCACACGGCCTGGGTATGGGACAAGGTGGGATCGCCCGACGTGCCCACGCCCATCTGCGACGGCACGCACCTGTACATGGTGGACGATGGCACCCGCGTCACCAAGGTGGACATTAAGACCGGCACAGCCGTCTGGGGGCCGAAGCGTGCGGGAGAGGGCATCGTCAGCGCCTCTCCGCTGCTGGCCGCTGGGCGCATCTACTTCACCAACGAGGAGGCGGTGACCTACGTGGTTTCGGCGGGTCCGGAGTATACGCTGCTGGCCACCAACACGCTGGATGTGTCCAAGACGCTGTCATCCTTTGCGGTTTCAGGCAACCAGCTCTTTCTGCGCACCGCCACGCATCTGTACTGCATCGGGAAAAAGTAGGGTGTGTGCAGTGCCGCGAAGCGGCACGAAACGCACCGTTCCCTCGATCCGCACCAATGCTTGGACGGTGCGTTGCGCGGCGCTTCGCGCCGCTTCACGCACCCTACCGTATCCAGGGCCAGGACAGCGGCATCCAGTACGCGATAACCCAGGCCAGCGTCACGGCTGATGCCGTGGCACCCGCGCGGTAATCGCCCGTGCGCTGCGGCACCACGGCGTGCGCCACCG
>CALDSM010000675.1 GCA_937923585.1 uncultured bacterium | reverse complement strand
CACGAACACTCGCCCCGGGCCAGGGCCATGGGCTACAATGCGCCGCATGGCAGCACAACCCGACCAGATTCATACCATTGCCCAGTTGATCCGCAGGATCAAGGCGCACCTCGAACGCGGCGTGGGTGAGGTGTGGGTTTCCGGCGAAATCTCGAATTGGCGCGTTTCGGGCAACGGGCATGCCTACTTCACCCTCAAGGATGAGAGCGGCCAGGTGAGCGCGGTCATGTTTCGCGGCGCGCTGAACAAGGTGAAGTTTGACCCGGGCGACGGCCTCGAAGTGCTTGCGCACGGGCTCGTGACGGTTTATGAGAAGCGGGGCGACCTGCAACTCGTGCTGGACGACATGCAGCCGAAGGGCATGGGTGCGCTGCAATTGGCGTTTGAGCGGCTCAAGGCCAAGCTGCAGGCCGAGGGCCTTTTCGACGGGGCGCACAAGAAACCGCTGCCGCTGCTGCCGCGCCGCATCGGCGTGGTCACCTCGCCCACGGGCGCGGCCATCCGCGACATCCTGCACGTCATCCGGCGCCGCTTCGCCAATGTGCATGTCGTTCTGTACCCGGCGCGGGTGCAAGGCGAGGAGGCGTCGCGGGAGATCGCCGCGGGCGTCGCGTTTCTGGACCGCTGGGGCGTGGATGTGATGATCGTCGGACGCGGCGGCGGCTCGCTGGAGGATTTGTGGCCGTTCAACGAGGAGCCGGTGGTGCGCGCCATCTTTGCGGCGAAGACACCGGTCATCTCGGCGGTGGGCCATGAGATTGACTTCACGCTGGCCGACTTTGTGGCCGATCTGCGCGCACCGACGCCGTCGGCGGCGGCGGAAATGGTGGTGAAGGAGCAGGCGGCGCTGCTGGACGCGGTTGCATTGAAACAGCGGCGGCTGCACCGCGCCGCATCGGAACTGCTGGCACGAAACGCGCAGCGGCTGGACAGCGCGAAGCGCCATTACCTTATGCAGCGTCCGGAAGAACTGCTGCGCACCGCGCGGCAGGCCTGCGATGACGCGCATGACCGGCTGAACCGGGCCATGCTGGACCGGGCGGCCGCGCTGCGGGCGCGGCTGGAACGGGCGTCGCGGGGCATCGCGCTGCTGTCCCCTGCACAGCGGCTGGCACGCGGGCGGGAACGCATTGCGGCGCAGGAGGCGCGTCTGACGGCACTGTCGCGAACCTTGGCGGAGCGGCCACGCGCCCGGCTGGCGCCGCTCGCCGGCAGGCTGCACGCGCTGAGCCCGCTGGCCATTCTGGGCCGGGGCTACGCCCTCGCCCGGCACCTGCCCGACCGCACGCTCATCCGAAGCTCGGAACAGCTTCGGCAGGACGATGTCATCGAGGTGCTGTTTGGCGCGGGTACGGCGCGCGCCGTGGTACGGGAAACGCTGCCGCCGGACAGTTGACAATGGATAATGGACAATTGACAATGAGGACAGCGCATGCTGGCGGCACCTTGTGGAAATGGCATGAAAACGAGGGAAAAGCAGGGACAAACTCAGCTTTCAAACAGCCGAAAGCCGGGTCAGTCCCCGGTTTTCGCGAGAATGGGAATCTAGGAAATGGCAAAGACGAAACCGCAGGACGGGGCCTCTTTCGAGAAGGACCTGCAAAGGCTGGAAGCAATCGTGGCGGGGCTGGAAGAGGGCGGCCTGCCGCTGGAGGAATCACTCAAGCAGTTTGAGGAGGGCGTGGCGCTCGTGCGGCAGTGCGAGAGGACGCTGAAAGCGGCAGAGCGCAAAATTGACATGCTCGTGCGCGGGGAAGACGGCGAAATGGAGGCCGTGCCCTTCGACGAGTCCGATGCGGATGCCGCCGGGGGGACAGAGACGTCGGGCCACTCCCCCGCGCCCGCCGCCGCGCCGCCGCGGAAACGGAAAGCGCCCGACACCGCGCTTGAGCCGGAGGAGGCGCCCGCCGAAGAGGATGGAGACCTGCTGTTTTGAACGCGGAAGATTTTCTGCGGGACAAGTCGGCACGGGCGGAAACCGCGCTGCACGCGCTGGTGGACTCGTGGACCGATGCGCCGTCGCGGCTGGTCGAGGCCGTTGCCTACAGCCTGTTTGCCGGCGGCAAGCGGCTGCGCCCCGCGTTGGCGCTGGGCGCGTGCGAGTTGATCTGCGGCGATGACAGCGCCGCGCTGCCCGCGGCCTGCGCGCTGGAGATGGTACACACCTACTCGCTCATCCACGACGACTTGCCCGCCATGGACGACGACGACCTGCGCCGCGGCCGGCCCACCTCGCACCGGATGTTCGGTGAGGCCACGGCCATTCTCGCGGGCGATGCGCTGCTGACCATGGCCTTTGAGGCGGCGGCCGCAACGGGAAACCCCGCCGTCGTCACCGAACTGGCCCGCGCGGCGGGCATCGCGGGAATGGTCGGGGGACAGCAGATGGACATGGAGGCGGAGGGGCGTGATGTCACGCTGGCCGAACTGCGCGGTATCCATGCCTGCAAAACCGGCGCATTGATCCGCTGCGCCGTGCGCTGCGGTGCGCTCGCGGGAAATGCGGCCAGCGCCCAACTGGAGGCGTTGTCCCTCTACGGTGAACACCTCGGGCTTGCCTTTCAGATTGCGGACGACCTGCTCGACGTGACCGGTGACGCGGCGAAACTGGGCAAGAAAACCGGCGCCGATGCGGCCCATGTGAAGGCCACCTATCCGGCACTGCTCGGCGTTGACGAGGCGCAGCGGCTTGCACGGCAGACTATTGATGCAGCGTTGGATTCCCTGTCCGGCTTTGGTCCGAATGCAGAGTCGTTTCGTTCGCTGGCAGAATTTGTGATTAACCGCGACCGGTAAGAATCTCTTCTTGCTGTTTCAGAAGAAGCAAGCGATATGGCGCTTGTGACTGGAAATACTGCTATTTTCATCGTATCTTACCGGCGTCTTACGATTGTATTTTACGAGCGAACTTCGCTGGCGACACCACGGGCCGCAGCCCAGATCCAACCTTCCTTGATGATCGTACCAGCCTCGTTTCCGCAGGGGCCAACAGCCTTTCCCTCAAGAAAGTCATAGGCCGACAGTACACAAACCACCGCATCAAGTGCGTCTGGACTCTCTTCGAGAACTTGGCTTTCAATATCCAACTTCATCGTTTGAGAGAGTCCCTCGATTATGCTACGCCGTTGATCCAATTGATCGACACCCTTGTATCCAGAAGATGCAAGATTATGTGCAATCAGCGTTGCAGCGGGATAAACCTCAATAGCTTTCACTCCTTGAAATATCGGATTCCAGGCAAGAGACACCTCGGTTTTACATTCACTGCGGACATAATCGAGAAGACCCAATGCTGCATGGGCTGTTCTAGCAATCCGGTCCGCACCCACGTCCAAAGGTGTCTTGCCCAACCGCGCTTTGATATGGACATCCGTAGTACGCCTGAACATCCGGTTGGGATTGGCCGAGAGTGGGTCCCCTGCTCTGTGCCCAATAAGGGTTGAGGTAAGGGGCTCAGGCCATCCGAGTGGTGCATCGACCGCAAGCAAAACTGGCCACTCTACTTCATCAACCCATTCTCCGACAATATCTTCAGGACGTTTTCCCTTGCATGCCAAGGCCATTCTGACCGAGACGCGTCCCCTTGCGTACCGAGCCAACGCCAATCCAGTCTTGGCGCTTTCGGTTGCGCAGTCAATGCCGATTATCGAGATTTCCCGGTCCATTTTTCCGTGCAACGCCCCCTGCCCACCCGGCTCAGCCAAAAGCCTGGCGCATCCGGTCGCAGTAGTAGCGGACCAGATCATATTCGGAATCGGGCGCGATGCGGTGGTCAGGGCACGGAAGGTATCCGCCCAGGTCCACCAGTTTCTTCAACCGCGCAATTTCCCCATCCACCGCCGCGCGGTCGCGCGTGAAGACGACCTTGTTCATGCCGCCGACACCGCGCAACCTTTTGCCGTATTGCCCGCGCCACGGCGCGATGTTCGCGTCCCAGGTGCCGACCTCGATGGGGAACATCGTGTTGACGCCGTTGTTTATCCAGGTGGGCACGAGCGCGTCAATGCAGCCGTCGCAGTCGAGTGACACGATGTTCATGCCGTGCTTTCCGAGCAGGTCGGTGATGCGCCTGTAGTGCGGGCCGACGTACGCCTCGAACAGTGACGGGATGATGAGCGGGCCGTTCTTGAAGCAGATGTCCTCCCAGAAATGGCCGAAGTCGAACTTGGGTCCCTGTTCGAGCGTGAACTTGGCGTTCTGGTAGGAAAGCTCGCCGATGGTGTCTATGATCTCCACCCAGAGGTCGGGATCCTCCGCGAACATGGTGCTGTTCGCGCCGATGATGTCGCGCACATAGCCGTAGAGACTGCCGCAAAAGTAGCCGTAGGGATAGTCGCGCTCACCGGTCTTAAGCCAGTCCAGGCCGCCGTCCTCGAAGGTCTTGACCTCGCCGTTGTCGAGCAGCACCTTTTCCTTCAGCACGCGGTCGGGATTCCACTGGAAGCGGTGCTTGTAGTGCTCCTCCCAGTCGGCGCGCGTCTTGAGCGTGTGCTCGAACTCCATGGGTATCGAGCGGGTGCCGGGCTTCTCCAGGATGACCACGCCCTGGAAATTAAGCGCCTTGCGCGAACCGTCCGGCATTTCCTCCAGGATTTGGTACTCGAAGCCGGGGTCCAGATTGGAGTTGGGCGAGAAATGCGACGCCCAGTTGAAATCAAACCCAAGGATGCCGCACAGGTGCCGGTCCACCGCGTTGCCGTCCCAGATGCCGTCCACATCGGCCTGTTTCAGGTGGCCCTCGGCCACCCACTTCTCCAGCGTCTCATCCCAAAAGCCGAAATGCACGATGGGCAGCCGGTCGTAGGACTGGTAGTTCAATACGGCAAAAGCGCGTTCGCGGTGGTTCATGGTCGGTTCCTTCCACATGGGCCGAAGTCGAAAATCCCGCGTATGATGACAGGAAGACAAGCTCCGCCGCAAACCAACATGAGGGAGAGTCGCCGTCCCCGGCGACCAACACCGCCTTCAGCGCGCGGGGACGCGCGCCCTCCCGACGAACATGCGGTAAACCGGATTCCACCGCGCAAAGCCAGTGGCCGCGCCCGCCGTTGGCGGACGCGGCCACATCCGATTTCGATGGGCCGTTTTCGGCTATTTGCCGGACACGCGCGCCTCCTGGCCGGCCAGGTCACGCAGGTACTGCATATACTCGGCAAGGGGGACGCGGTTGGCCTGTTCCTCAGCTTCGGCAGCCTTGGCGGCCGTCTCATCCTTGTCCTGCGCGGCGGCCTTCTTCTCCGCAATGGCCTTCTTGTCCTCGGCCATGGCCTTTGCCGCAAAGGGGTCCGAAACGGTGACACTCTTTTCGCCGGTGGTGGAGTCTGTTATGACAAGCTGTTTGCCGCGCTCGCCGCCAAAGAGGACCAGTCCCCGGCCGGGAACGGTATAGAGGTAAAGCACCACCTCTTCGCCGGCCTTAAACGTCGGAATGTCCGAGGCGGCCATGACCAGCCCGCCCACGGCACCGCCGATCACGGAAAAAGAAACACTTGACGACTTGTTTGCGGTGCCCTTGGCCGTGTCGGACACCTCAATGACCACGTCGGTGTAGATGCGCCCGCCGTCGGCCCAGCGTCCCTGGGCGGAGGTCACCTTGCCGGAGACAATCTCGGTGGCATGGCCGACGATATAGGAGGTGGGAACATAGATTTGGCCAGCGTGCGCCACGGTGCCGGCCAGCGCCAGCATGACGGCCACCGCAGCCGCGGCGGCCGCACGCGCGCGGCGGCGGGCCATCAAGAGGGCCCCGACCAGCACTGACACGGCGCCCAGACAGACAGACCAGTTGGCCATGACCCACTCCATGGCCGACAGCAGGGCGCGGCCGGCCTTAAGGGCCGCCGCATGCCGCAGCAGGAACCGCGCGGCCACGGGCGAGACCTGATAATAGGCGTCCACCAGCGCGGCACCCGGCGCGGAGCGCAGCAGCACATTGTCACGGAACCCGCGCAGCGCCTTCACGGTGGCTCCGGTGACGCCGCTGGTGATGTTGTTGGTGTCCACGCCGGCGGTGGCGCTGCCGGAAGATCCGTTGATCACGTTGAGCGGGCAGACATCATTGGGGTCGCCGAACATGGGCCGGTTCAGCGGCAGCATCGTGGGAACGGTCTTCCCGGTGGTCTTGCTGACCACGGTGTTCTTCGTGAAGTCCCACACCAGCGGCGTGCCGGCGGCGTTGTTCTCGATCCCGTAAATGTTGCCGCCCTCATTAAACACTTCCGACGGATAGTTCGAGGCAAAGTCGTCAACCGGTCGCGTTACGAGGCTGTAACTCACGGGTATGGCGCCCTGCAGCGTGTCCACCAGGTCGGGTGTGATGGACGGGGGCGCCTGCTTCTCGACGCCGCTCTCATTGAGCGGGTTCATGGTGAGGACGTAACTGGTGTTGAAGAGCGTTCCGGCCGTGCCGCGCACCTCCAGCTGCTTCCAGAGGCCCAGCAGGTCAAACCCGCCGACAAGATTCAGATTCACGTAGGGCTCAAACAGGCCGGACATCGTGCTGAAGAGCGGCACCCGGCGGTCACCCTCATTGTTGCTCACATTGGCCCAGGCCACGATGTGCGCGCCCGAGATGGGAGACGAGGGGATGCCCGTGCCGCGGCGTGTGTGCGTCCGCGCCTCGTGGCTCAGGCCGAAGAAGCGGTCCTGCCCGTCCTCGCGCGGATAGAGCCAGGAAACGGCCGATATGTCATCCGGCGCAAGGTCGCCCCACCCGGCAACCAGCGAGCTGTCCGCATTCTCCGTGAGGAAGTAGACGGGAAACATGGAGGGCGTGGCGCCGATGATGCGCGAGACGCCGTCGGGGCCGGTCATCTGCAGAACCGCCGTTTCTGTCGGCAGTTCGGCCGTCGTGGTGCCCGTGAGCTGTTCCAGGTTGTTGAGCGGCGTCTCACCAATGCCCAGCATGTTGCCCACGGCGTGGACAATGCCCGCCTTCAAATCAAGCGGTCCGGAGGTCAGACTGGAATAGCCCGCGCGAAACGCGTTCGCGTTGGCAATGCTGTCGCTGTCCAGCACGGTGCCGGCGGGCACGGTGACCGTGTCGCCGCCCGAAGTGATCGGCATGTCGGTCATTGCGAAAAGCGTGAGCGTGATGCCCGCCAAATTGTCGGTAATCTCGGACACCAGGAACTCCGAGGCGTCCGGGGTGACGTTGGTGTCGCCCGGGGCCGCCTGGGTCACCTGCATGAACACGGTGGGAAGATAGTCGGGCGTGGTGTAGCCCGGAATGACGGGATCCTCAATGACGCCGGCGAAGCGGAACCGCACGTAGCTGGTCGGCACATCGGCCCAGACCTGGAACCCGGCCTTCACCCGCTCTATTTCATCCGGGGTGAAGCCGCTCGGCCCCCCTTCGATGCGAAATTCGAGCCCCTCGCCGCGCTCGATGACGCCGTTGTTGTCGGTGTCAAAGTCCTTCATGGGCCAGACCGCGTAGCGGAGCAGGCCGAAGGTGTCGAATCCGCCTCTGGGGAAGAACGCGCCGGCCTGCTGTGCGAGGCCCGCCGCGAGCGCGGCGCAGCACGCGGCCAAGGCGATGAATCGTATGCCCTTGCTCACCGTACCGAGTTCCTTTCTCAGTTCTGCACGGCGTTTGGCCGCCCTGCGGGGCCGCGCAAACGCATTGTCCACGGTTCCATGCGCGCCGCACGGGGCGCCCGGACTTCAGGCCCGGGCGCCCGCGCGGCGGAATCGGCGTTATCGGGCGCGCGCCGCGCCGCGCCGCCGCGCTGCGAACAGCGCACCGGCCGCGGCAAGAAGCACGGCCATGTCGGCCCATCCGGCCGCGGTGTCGTCGCCGCCGGAGCAGGCCAGCAGGCCGAAGAACTTCTTCTTCACGGCCTGGTTCTCATACTCGAAACCGCCCAGCAGCACGTCCTGCATGCTCTTCGACGCGTCCCGCACGGTCACGTCAAGCTTGCCCGGATCGGGCAGGCCGCCGGTCGGGAAGCCGACCGTGATACTGGTGCCGTCCGCGGAAACCGCAAGCACCGGCATAAGCGTGCCGCCAAAACTCACCTGCATGTTCTCGATTCTTCCGAAGTTCTCGCCCGTCACCGTCACCGGGAAGATGTCCTTTGTGCCCCTGGACGGGGTCACGCCGGTGATCTTCGGCCGGTGCAGCGCGCTGCCGGTGACAATGGTGAACAGGTCGGAGCGGCTCACCTCCTCGCCGGTCACGGGGTTGCGGACCAGCAGCACCACGGGTTCCTGAGGGACCACACCCGCCCGGGTGCTGACGCAGAGGCTGATCGCCGTGTCGCTTACCGAGGTGATTGCCACGTCGTAGCCGCTCATGACCACCACGGGGTTCGCGCCGAAATGGCTGCCGTAGATGACGAAGGGGAAGCAGTCGCCCGGCAGGGTCTGCGAGGGAAGCTGCTGCTCCGACGCGGCGTCAATGACCATGGATGTCGGGCCCACGGGACGCACGCGCGCCTCAATGAGGCCGGAGCGCCGCTTCTTGAAGCTGTGGCTGCGCAGCCAGTTGAATCCACTGTTGTCGTCGCGGACACCCGCCACGGCACCGTCCATGAAGTAGCGCTTCATCGGATTCTTGAAGAAGGTGACAAACCCGACGCCGCGATCAGCCCAGGGGAATTCGCGGAACTTCGTGTAGTCGTTGCGGTCTTCGCCCGGCAGGTTGGCCCAAGTGTCCGGATCGGGCTCGGTGGGCGTGTTCGGCCCCCAGGACACGATGCCGGCGCGGAACTTGTCGCCCACCTGCATGCCCTGCGCGGCCCGCACCACCACGAAGAAGTCGGGGCCGTAGTCGCCGTCGGAAATGACCGATCCGAAGGTGTCCTGCACCCACTGGCGGTGGCGCGTCTGCGACGCCTTGGGCAGCGGGAAATCATCCGTGCCGGGCGTGGAGAACACGAACTTGACCTGGATATCCTCGGCGGTCTGACCGCTGAAGCGCGGGGGCGCGTCCAGCGCGATGGGGATGTCAAGGTCCGGATCGAAGATGCCGTTGCGGTTGTCCGGATGGTTGTCGTTGTCCCGGTACAGCGCGACGCCGCTGATGCGCTGGTCAATGTCCAGCGGCAGCAGGTCGGTAAGCGGGTTGAACGAGCCCCCGTCCTTTTCGACGTAGAGCTCGACCTGCATTTCCTCCAGGAAACTCGGGTCGCGCACGATGCGCCACGTGCCGTTGCGCGGGGTGCCGCTCAGCAGCGAAAGCTCGTCCGCGGCGTTGCCCGTGATCTCGTAGGTCTCGTAGCCGGAGTCCACCAGCCAGTCACCCTTGTACTGGTTGGCAGTCCATGCCGCGCCGGGCACGCGGAAGCCGTTCGCAAGCCCGATGCCGCCGCCGCCGGAGGCCGGGGTCCCGTCGGAACGGTTGGTCGCGGCGTCCACGCCGACCACCGGGATGGCGCCGCCGCCGATGTCAATGTCCGCCCGGCGGTTGGTCATGTCAACGAGATGCAGCGGAACGTTCGACTCCAGCATGTCCCATCCGTAGAAGTCCTGCACGGGATCCTCGTCGGGGTTGCCCTTGACAAAGGCCGTGCCGCTGCTGTTTACCTGCGGGTAGAACTGGATGCCCGCCTTGCGCCTCTCCTCGGCGCGCGTGGGCAGCGTCGCGGGCACAACCGCGCGGAACTGCTGGAACCGGTGCATCTTGTCGGACGTGCTCACCGTGATGAACAGGTCATCGCCCGGCTGCAGTGCCGTCGGGTCGAGCGCCTTC
>CALDSM010000674.1 GCA_937923585.1 uncultured bacterium | reverse complement strand
GCCCCCCCACCCACGCCCCCACCACCAGCGCCCATCCCGGGTCGTCACACCAGCCGGTCATGACCACGGAGGCCGCCAAGGCAACGTTCAGCAGAAGCGGCGACCAGGATGCTGTCCCATAACGACGGGCCACAAACAGCGGACCCATGGCGAAGGTGGTCAGACCGATGAGAAGGAAGTAGGGAAAGGTCCATTGAAGAATGCGGACCAGTCTGGCGAGTTCATCAGGGGACTGCGGCAGCTTTTCCCCTGTGAACGGACTTAGTCTGTCCAGTGCTCCGGGGACAAAGGGCATGAGCAGCACACCGACAATCGTCAGTGCGGAGAAGATCAGAAACATGGCCCCCAATACCGAAGCCACGGCGGCCCTGTACTCGGGTTCGGTCTGCTTCTCCTTGATTTCGGATAGAACCGGCACCATCGCGGCATTGGTGGCCCCTTCTCCCAGCATGTCACGCAGCATGTTGGTTATCTTGAACGCAAAGAGGAAGGTGCCCAACGCCTGGCTTTGCACAAAAGTGGCCAGCACGATGTCACGAACCAAGCCCGTCACCCGGCTGAGCATGGTACCCCCGGCGAAAACGGCGATGAACCGCGTGATGTCTTTGCGGTGATCGCTCATGGCCTGACTTTGCCCGCGGACACCCGAAGACGCCACCTTCGCAAGCGTTCGGTTGCGTCGAAGAGCACTCCAAAAACGATAAGAAACCCTCCGTACAACATCCAGTCAAGAGTGTTCACTGGGGCGGGCAAGTCAAGTCGGCCGACTAGCCTTTCCTGCTGCACCATGGCCGGCGAGATCCGTTCCGGGGAATAGTTCGTCAGCGTGCCGTCCTTATGCACGAAACTAGAGACGGAAAGGAAGCGCCCATAGCCGTCAAACACGCCCGAGATACCTGTGTTGGAGGAGTGAACCAGCGGAAGGCCGGTCTCAATGGCCCGGAAACGGGCCAGTTCCAGTTCCTGCAACAGGGCGTTGCTCCTGCCGAACCAGGCAAGATTGGTCATCACCACCAGGAAGTCCGCCCCCTTTCGCTTGAGTTCCTTGGACAGCGGTGCGAACAGCACCTCGAAGCAAATAAGCGGACCTGCCTTGCGCTGGCCTACTTGGAATATCTTGAGTTCCTCTCCGGCATCCACGCCGCCATAGGCGATGCCTCGCAGGAAAGGAAACCATTCTTCGAAAGGAATGTACTCGCCCCACGGCGCCAAGTGTACCTTGTCATAGACCCCGGCCACCCTACCCTCCGGAGTAAGGAGGCAGGCGGAATTGTAGCTTTTGCGCGCAGCGATATCGTCCCGCGTGATTCCCGTAATCAAGGACGCCCCGGTGTCTCTCGTAAGCGCACGCAGCGGTTCGAGCGTCTTTTCCCGCGACAGGTCACCCGGCACGGCCGCCTCGGGCCAGACCATCAGGTCCAGCGGCCCCTCTTTGGCAATGGCCCGGGTCTGCAATTCCATCATGTTCATGATGAAATCGTCGAAATACGGATCCCACTTGATTTCTTGCGATACGGACGGTTGGACCATGCCGACCTTGAGCGTCGGAAACTTGGATTCTCCATCCGGGAGACTGGAACGCGTAAGACGCCAGTTGCCGACGGTGATGATTACGGCCACAAGGGCCGCTGCCATGACGAACCGCAGCAGCCGTTTCGGCTCGAACAAAACCAGCGCCAGCAATGCATTCACAAAGACAATAAAAAACGAAACGAAAGAGACGTCTCCGGCCATGGCGGCCCACTGGGCGATGGGCAGACAGGCGCCCTGGCTGTATCCTAATGCTCCCCAGCCAAAACCGCTGAACCAGCGGGCCATGAGCCATTCCATGCCCCACCAGAGCGGCGCAATCCACAGGATGTTGATCTTTCCCGGAAAGCGCCGTTCAAGCCATTTCCAAATGACCGCGACGGCTGCCCAATGCAGGGAAAGAAGGACGCACAAAGACTGTTGTGCGATAAGCGCCCAGCCGCCCGCCCAAAAGATGTTGGCGCAGAGCCATTGAATCAGGATGGAGTGGAACACCCAGCCCGCCAGAAAGAACTGGCACGCCGCCCGGCGAAGATCGCCGCGCAGCGCCGTCCAGAACAGCGGGACAAGCGCCACCCAGGCCAACCAGAACCAGTGGAACCGGGGAAACGCCCATGACAACAGAATGCCCGAAAGCACGGGCAGTCCATATAGCTCAAGATTCTTTTTCATGGCGGTTAATGATGCTGAATCCCGCGACCCCGGTCAAGAGTTTCCTTGGGGAATGGGCTAAACACGAACCAGCACGGACTGGCACGGACAAACATGGACGGATATCGGAAATGAGGCCTTCAGCCCTTTACAAAATGAAGTGCGTAAAGATCGGCGTCTTTCATGATGAACCGGAGCCGTACGGGTTTGCCCGCCAGTTCGGCCAATGACCTGCCGTCCTTCCAGCGCACCGGCCGGTCCAGAAAGTCCCCGAAGAACTCATCGCATTCGGCGGCAGTGAACCCTTGCACGGGTTGGCCTGAGGCCTCGTGCACTTCCACCCGCATGCTGCCCGCCGCGGACGTGGCGTAATTCAGCATCAGTGTGTCGCCTTCGAAGAGGAGCGGCTTGGTGAGCATCTCGCCGCCGGTGTACGGTGCCTTGACGGAAGCGAAGCCGTCGGGGCGCATGGGGTAGCGGACCAAATGGCCGGTGGGCTGGCCGTAGTTGCGCTGCACGAAAACCGACATTTCGTTCTTCCCCGTGGGCACGATGCCGCAGGCGGGATAGTTGGTGCGCGAGGTCCAGTTCTCGGGACCAAGGCCCGGCCGGATGAACCCTTCCATGAACGTGCGGTCATACAGGTTTCCGCCGCGGCTGGTCATCAGCACATTGTCCGAACAGTCTCCGCCGTAGTGCCCCTCTATTCCAAGTCGGGCCGCCTCTTCGTCTGAAATCAGTTGCCGACCCGGCATGAAACGGGCGGCTATGGAAATGTAGACGTGCGGCGCGCGGTAGTACGGCTGCGTCTGGTTGGTGTAGAGGTGTTCCCAGGGCGCTGAGCCCTTGTCCATCACCGCAGGCTCGGACCAGTTCAGGAAATCAGGCGAGGTGGCCCTGCTGATCCAGCGGAAACCGCCGAAGGTGTTTTCCGTCCAGGTGCGGAAATAGGAGACGTAGCACTGTTCCATCTCCGACCAGAAGGCCACATTCTGCGAATCGAAAGCGCCCTTGGAAATGACGGCTTCTTTCAGCAGGGTCCAGTGTACGCCATCGGCAGAGACGAACGCCGCCAGCCCCGTTTCCGACGTTCCGGCGAGAGCCTTGAAGCGTTCCGACGCGGAAACGCCCGCTTTGGCGTCGAGGAAGGGCGCAAAGTTGTGTGAATAGGGCGCCCGATCAGCCAGTATGACGTTGTTTTCCCGCGTTCCCTTTACTTCGAAGATGCCCAGGCTCGGTTTGGTCCAGTAGTGGCCATCGAGGCTTTCGGCGTAGCAGGTCACCTCGGAGGTGGAGCCGTCTCTGTTGTTGTCCGGCAGGCCGCGGTAGTACATGCGGTAGCGGTCCCCGTCTTTGACCACAGTCACATAGCCGCAGTATCTTCCCTCCCAAGGCGCGTCAAAGCGGAGCACCGTCTCCCCCGCCTGCGGCGGACAGACCGAGTGGGCAGTGTTGGTCAGCGTCTCGATAAGCAGGCGGTCCACCAGCGGCTCCAGTCGCCCGCCGATGTTCACCGGTTCTGCGGAGGGCTGCGCAATCGCGGGAGCCGTCAGCATAAACAAGACCAGCAGGATGAGGGGGGCCGTTGCTTTCAAGGGAATGTCCTTCCGTTCAGTCCGTTGTTGCCGTGTCGGGCCGTTCGCGGGCCACAAGCCGGAGATGCTCCAATTCCTGCGGACGGTACCTCGGGGTCACGCCCACGTATGCTTCAAACCTCTCGGTGATTTCCCGCCAATCGCTTTCCAGGTCCCCCGTAGTGTGGAACAGGTCGGCCACGCCAATCCACTTTTCCCGGTAGTTCATGATGCCGAACAGGATGGGCACCCCGGCCCCGTTGGCGATGCGGTAGAACCCCAGTTTCCAGAAGGGCGCACCCTTCGTTGTTCCTTCGGGCGTGATGACGACGTATATCTTTTCGCTTTCTTTGACAACCTGCACCATCTGGTCAACGATGCCGACCGGGGAGCGCCGGTTTATGGGAATGCAGCCCATCCACCGGACGAGCACGCCCAGCGGCCACCAGAACACGGAGTCCTTCATCATAAACACGCCGGGAATGCCGAGCGCCATTGCGGCGGCGAATGTGAGCGGGAAATCCCAGTAGGAGGTGTGCGGCGCGCAGGCAATTATGCATTTGTCCACGCCGGGGTGTTTCCCCACCACGCGCCAGCCGAGCAGCCAGAGCAGCGTGCTCCCAATCCAGCGTGTGACAGGCCCGAATTCGGTGCGCTTCTTGGTTCGGTGGTGGATGGGAATTTTGGAGTGCTGAGCCATTTCTGCCATAGTGCCGTTGAATGGGTTTTCCTGACGTGTCGTTTAGTCCAAGGGGCTTTAAAGTACCACCCTTCACGGCTCTTTTCCAAGCTGGGAACGCTTTTGAGCTTTCGGGGCACCATGTAAAGGGCATGGCCTGGCCCCATGAAAAAGCGCCTGCTCTGCCAGAGGCAGCAGGGCAGGCGCGATACTGAATAAAGCGGGCAAACCGTTATGGCGCGGGGCATTCTCCGGTCTGGCAGCGTCCCTGGGACACCACCAGGTTCACAGCACTGTAACTCGGAACCGGATCTTCCGACGCAGCCGGGACCTGGCCCACGACCATGCCCGGAATATCATCATCGCCGCAATGCGAACTCAGACGACCGACGACAAGATGGGCATTTAGCAATGCAGCCTGCGCCGCGGACTGGCTCAGGCCAACCACGTTGGGTATCGTCGTCGCGGTGCAGTCGCCTTTCAACACGGTCAACAGGGCGGTGCAGATGACGAAATTGGACGCGTCATCTGTTACCGTCAGCGTGACAACCGTTTCGCCCTCCAGGACGGGCGTGCCGGCTGTCGGAGACTGGACAACCGTCGGATTGCTGTCACAGACATCGGATGCGGCAATCTGCGCCGTGAAGTCGGGCACGAGCGCATCGCATTGGCTGTCCAGCGCGATAGTCTGGTCCGGCGGGCACGTTGTGATGACCGGCGGGGTCGTGTCAGACACCGTCACCACCCGCGTCACCTCGGTCGCCGCGTTTCCGACGGCGTCGCTCACGTTGTAGCGCACCGTGTAGGAGCCCGGCGCGGACACGGTCGGAAGTCCGGTCACGTTTATGCTGGCGGTCAGGTCGCCGGACACATCGTCCGTGGCGGTCGCTCCGGCGTCGCTGTAGCTGCCTGCGCATTCGACCGTCAGCGGCGTGGAACCCAGCCGTGTAATGACGGGCGGCGCGAGATCCAGGAAAATGTCGAAGAAACTGCTTGCGGACCAGTTGCCAACGTCATCCCGTTCCTGGACCGCCAGCCGGTGTGTGCCCCCCGACAGGTTGCCGCCCGGTGTGAACGACAGCGCCGTGGTCTCCGTCCAGCCGGAATTGTCCAAATCCCACCGGTACGTACCGATGCCGCCGCCGGCGGCCGTCCAGAACCAGGTCGGACGCGGGTTGTTCGTCGGCGTCGCGCCGCTTACACTGGGCGGACTGGGCGGCGCGAAATCAAGGAAGATGTCGAAGAAACTGCTCACGGACCAGTTGCCCGCGGCATCCCGTTCCTGGACTGTCAGGCGGTGGCTGCCCGCAGACAGATCGCCACCCGGCGTGAACGACAATGCAGTGGTCTCCGTCCAGCCGGAACTCTCCAAATCCCATCGGTACGTGCCGTTGCCGCCGCCGCCGGGGGTCCAGGACCAAGTCGGCCGCGGGTTGTTGGTCGGCGTCGTGCCACTTACACCCGGCGCAGTCGGCTGCGTCTTGTCCCATGTGCAGCTCACTGTGTTCGACGCAGTGTTCCCATTCCCCGCCGCATCATGAATCCCATTCGCGGCGAGCGAACACGAAAACAATCCCTCAGTCGAAGGCGTCAATGTAAAATTATAATGTGTCGAGTCGCTGGATGTAAGAGAACTCGCCACCGCGTTCGTCACGGAAATGCTGCCCAGTGCCAGATCCGTCACGGCCTCGCTCAATACAATGTTCACCGTGATCGCGCCCGCCGGCGTGGTCACGTACGCGCCGGCTGATGACGACAACGTTACTGTCGGCTGGCTTGTTTCCACCACAATCGTCAAGGAGCTCGAGGTGCCGGATTCATTGCCAGCGGCGTCCACCACCGTGGCCGTAATGGCATGTGAGCCGGCACCGAGCGCTATGTCAATTCCGGCGCCACCCGGGTTAAAGGCGGCCGCTGCGCCGGTAGCCAGGACACTTGCACCTTCCTTTATCCGTACCGTGGAACCTGCTTCCGCGCCCGTGCCATTAATCGTCAAACCTGTCGTATTCTTCGTCAGATTATCCGTGTTGCTCGAACCCGTGTCATCCGCCGTTGCGAGATCCAGCGCGGAAGGAGCAGTCGGCGTGAATTTCGTTATATAAGCAGGCGTGTCGAGGCCGTACTGTTCAGCACCATTTTTATAAAGCCAGGTATTATCGGACGTATTGCCATTGGTCCATGTCCACGGGCCAATGCCAGTGCATGAGCCATATTTCTGGTCCATCACCAACAAGTAGTCTCCCGCTGCCCGGATTGAGGAGAGATTAAAAACCATTGCCCCATTATCCGGATGATTTCTTATCTCGAGCGGGCCCTCCAGTTGTATTCCCGCGATGCTGGTGGCCCAGTTCGTATTGAACTGGTAAAGCGTTAGGTTGCAACCTTGGCCTGCTCCCCCGGTGTAAGTAAACACAGAATCCAAAGTGATTCGAGTGAAGACCTGATTCGCATGGAACCTAAATCCCAAGGTCTCCGAGCTGTTGGCAAGATAGATATTTGGGCCCCAACCTGTGCCGCCTGACGGATAGAGGTTCTGGGTGACATCGGCATGCGCCATAAATGTCAACAGACAGACCGACAGGACAACTGTCGCCAGACCCCATGCTCGCATGCTTATCCCTCTGTGAATCATTGTTGTGTACTCCTGTTGCGTTGAATTCCTGCCTCCCCTGTCTCGATGCCTCTTGGGCATGCCCTCAACCTCCAAGTTAATGCTCCAGACTGCATGGGACTTCACCCTAACCGTTTCACCGGGAACCGTGCGCCGCACGCGCCGCGTTTCCGGGAAGCGCACGGCCAATCTCGTAACACCCAACGTAAGGCATAATACAATGGATTTGCGATCAAGTCAATAATAAAACGGCGAAAATCAAAGCAGACCCGCATGCCAACGGGACATAATTCTTATCTACCTACTTCCCCGGAGCCCGTTAGCGCCTCAGCCCGGCTCGGGTGAATCCATGAATCCAGTACCAAGCGGTCAGGAAGACAGGCCAACTGAGCCACCCCGACCGGCGGAGAGACTACGGTATAGGGGGCGCCAGCAGTTCCCCGCGCGAGTCTATTATTGCGGCTGGAAATGGCAGAACCCCGGCCGGTGAGGCACTGGCCGGGGTTCCTGCAACCCAACAGATGTATTACGGTGCAACGACCTTGATGTAGTCGTTGTAAACGGGCGAGTAGTTGTTGCCCGCGTCAAGATATTGTACGCGCACGGTGCGGTACCCGAGTCCGGCCGGCAGCGTGTGGGTGCGCGGCGTCTTCAGCATCTCCCAGTTGGTCCAGTGCATGCCGTCGTCGCTGAAACGCATCCGCGACACTGCCACATTGTCCGCCCAAGTCAGGCCCAGCGTGACGTTCGAACTCTTGGTGCTCAATGCGCCGTTGTTGATGATGACGCTTCCCGTCGGCGGAGTCATGTCCACGCGGATGAAATCGCTGAACACGACCGAACGATTGTTTACCTTGTCCAGGAACTGCACACGCACAGTGTGATGGCCCTCGCCCGCAGGCAGGGTGTACGGAAGCGTCGCCGCAAGCGGCATCCATGCAGTCCAATGCGCGCCGTCATCACTGAACCGCATCCGGCCCACACCCGATCCTGCACCGTCGTCCCAGGTCAGCGTGAGCGTGGTAAGGAGGGAGTTGGTTACGCTGCGGTTGTTGTTGATAAACACCGTGCCAATCGGGGCGGAAGTGTCCAGCGTGATCGTGTCGCTGGTGGGAGCCGACTCCCCGGCAGCGTTCTTGGTCTTGAAGTACACCGTCTTCACACCGTCGCCCGCGCTGAGCATGAAGGTCGGCGCGCTGCTGTAGGCCTGCCATGCGGCGCCGCTGAAATCGGCGTTCTCGCTCGCCATGTAGTCCGTCGGCGCGCCCGACGCCGTGTTGTTCAGCGAGACCAGCGGCACGCCGGTGAATGCCGCGCCGTTGTTGACGGCCAGCGATGCGTCATTTGGCGGAAGCTGGAAAGTGATGCTCTGCGACGGTGTCGTCGCGTATTTCGGATTGATCAGGCTCTTCAGCGGCACATCAATCGGGAAAGTCGGAATGGTGAAGTGGTAGGGGATGTAAAGCACCGTGATTCCCACAACGATATTGGGCGTCAGGGTCATTGTGGGTTCTATGCTGATATTCTCACGAATGTCTCCCACCGTCAGCGATGAATCCGTCACAGGAACGGGATTGGACTGTCCGTCGGCAGTGAAATCCGCCTTGTCCGTCTGGAGGCTCTCGAAGTTCACCTTGATCTCGTCGCCGCCGGTCAGGCTCACGCCAATGTCACCTGAGAAGAGGTTCTTCACCCCGATGTTCCAGGTGTAGACAGGCACCGCGGAAATGTTGTCCGAGAGGGTCACCGATTCGCCCAGTTGGTATGGTGTGAACGACTGCGTGTCCGAAAGCCGAACGTCCGTGTTGGGTATATAGGGGAGATCACCGGTGTAATCGTTGCCCGCAATGGTAATCTTGTATTTGCCACTAATCTGGATGCCGAGATCCTGCGACGCATAACCGCCGCCCGTCGTGCCGAGGAAGGAGAGGTCGCCCTGATTCACCCCTGTGGGATAGGAGAATTGTCCCTGACCATCCATGCTGACATCAAGCACGGTGCCGCCGATATTCAAGGCCAGTTGCACCCAGACCCCGCCGAAGCTGGCGCCGACACCCAGCCAGCCGGTGTCGTAACCCCATCCACCCAGGCCCACGTTAAGGGCGAGAGGGGGGTGCGGTTGAACAAGGTCCATTGCCCCCGCAGTCCCCGTCAGCACGAGGCACAAACACGCGACAAGCAATCGAACACACTTGGCCTGATTCTTCATGACTTCACCTTTGTAATTTTTGCGCGTTCCTGAACGTGCGTGTTGCCGACACGATGACCCAGCACACTGACAATAATATAATACTTTTAGAGCCGTGTGTCAATACGACACGGGTGTGTTCCAATAATGGGACATGATTCGTGGGCGTTTATATGACAGTCAAGCCCAATTGCGGCGGCAACGTCGGAGAGACACTTTTGCGTCTGACAATGACCTTCCCGGCGGTCAGAAATCCGCAGGCAAGGCGTTCAACTGGGCCATCGTGAAGATGGGGCCTTCCTTACACACGTACACCGGGCCGCAGTTGCAGCGACCGCATTTGCCTACACCGCATTTCATGCGGTTTTCGAGGCTGGTGTAGATGTCCGGCGCGGCCACGCCCATCTTGTCGAGGACGGGCAGGGTAAACTTGATCATGATCGGCGGGCCGATCACGAGCGCGGCGGTGTTACCCGCCGGGAGGTTGGCCGCGGCGAGGACATTGGGGATCAGGCCGACTTCGCCCTTCCATTCGGGCGTTTCGCCGCCCGGATCCACGCACTGGATGACACGGACGCGGTCGTACTCGGCCCACTTGTCCAACTCATCCACAAAGACCAGGTCGCGCGGGGTGCGCGCCCCGTAGACGATGGTGATGTCGCCGTACTTGGCGCGGTTTTCGAGCGCGTACCAGATGGCGCAGCGGATGGGCGGCATGGCAATGCCGCCGCCGATAAACACGAGGTTCTTCCCCTCCCACTCCTCCATCGGATAGCTGTTGCCGTAGGGGCCGCGGAAGCCGATGGTGTCGCCCTCGTCAATGCGCCACAGCGCGTCGGTCACCTTGCCGGTTTTGCGGAAGCAGAACTCAAGGTGATCCTTCCAGTTGGAACTGGAACAGATGTTGAAGGTGGATTCGCCCTCGCCGAAGAGCGAGAACATGCCAAACTGGCCCACGCGAAAGGCAAAATTCTGCTGTTTCTCGGGGTCTTTGAACTTTATCTGCACCGACTTGACGTCGGCGGTGTGCTGTTTGATTCCGACCACTTCCATGAGGTCGGGCATGTATATGTTGCTCACTTGCTTTCCCCCGCGGTTGCCGGCGTTTCCGCGCACAGCTCCATCAGCGTGCCCAGCACGCCGAGCGTGACGGGGCAGTTCCGGGCGCAGTTGCCGCAGCCGGTGCACAGGACTTCGCCAAACTTCTCGGGATAAATTCTGAACTTGTGCTGGATGCGCTGGCGCTGGCGCTGGCCCTGCACGTTCCGGGGATTGTGCCCGGAGGCGTGCTTGGTGAACATGCAGAACTGGCAACTGTCCCAGTTCTTGGCGCGGCATCCGCCCTGCGCCGTGCCCTCGTCCACGATGTCGAAACAGTGGCAGGTCGGGCAGGTGAACGAGCATGCGCCGCAGCCGAGGCAGCGCAGCGTGGCCGCCTTCCACAGCGGGTTGTCGTAGTCTTCAAGCGCCCGGCGGACCTGTTCGGGCGACATCTTCACTTTCGGGCCTTCGGGAATGACGGCCGTCTTGTCAGAGGCTTGCGTGTGTCCGGCAAAGAGCGCCTTGCCCTTGTCGGCCAGGCAGCGCACCTCAAACCCGCCGCCCATGGGCAGCAGCATCGCGTCGGCACCCTTTTCGGCGTCCGGCCCGAGGCCG
>CALDSM010000673.1 GCA_937923585.1 uncultured bacterium | reverse complement strand
GGATCGACCACCTCAACGGGGATGTCGGGGTGTTCCGTGCGGAACACAACAAGTGAGTCGAGCACGGCGGTGGGGGAGACCCAGACGATGCGAAACAGATAGAAGCCGGGCCGCGTGCCGTCGTGCGCCTTCATCACGGAATGCATGGCGTCGGCAGTCTGCCTGGGGCTGGCGCAATTGCAGGTGTGGTTGAGCAGTTCGGTGACGGGCATGCCCTTCCACACGTGGGGCTTGGGCGGGCCGCCGCCGGTGTTGTGCAGGTCCATCACAATCGTCGCGAAACCGTCCGGCGCGAACTGGGTGAATGCGTCCTTTACGGCGGGCGTGGGTTCGGCCCAGTCGAGCACCATGGGCGCCATGGTCATGTCGGCGAGGTCAAAGAAATGTTTGTTATGCCGGACGAACAGCGGAAGGTACTCCGGCCTTACGCGGTTGGGATTGAAGTAGCCCGCCGCGCTGGCGTCGCTGGCGAAATGGTCGTTGGGCGTCGCGGTCCGGTACAGGTGCGTGATGATGTCGGGATAGGTTTCGATCAGGTTCGGATTGATGCCCCAGGCCAGCGGCAGTTTGCCGCGGTTCGGGTCGTCCCAGTGCTTGGGCAGGAAGTCGTAGAGGGGCGTTGCGGAATCGTAGTCCGCCATGAGGAAACAGACATAGGCCTTGTTCTCGACGGGGCCAACAGGCGCGGGCCGGGCCTGTTTCAGCGGCGTGAAGGGCGCCTGGCTGTGGAAGGACTGGTTCCAGCAGTCGCTGGAGACGGTGTTCTGGTAGCAGTTGTAGGGCGAGATGAGATGGACCGTCTCCCATTCGGTCGGCACGGGTTCGTGCTTGCTGGCGAAACCCGGGATGTTGCTGTACTTCCAGAATGCGAAGAAGCCGGTCATTTCGGTCATGCGCTGTCCGGCGGACTGCTTGAGCATTTCTTCCAGGATCATGTTGTAGGTGGCCAGGTCCGTGCCCATCGGCTGGTCGGGATCGTCCTTCGGCTTCTCGTCGCCCCACGGCGAAAGGTCGAATACGAAGGAGCGGTTCTTGACCGCCCAGTCGCGCGTCACCACGTAGGACACGCCGCCTGCCGCGCGCGCAGTGGCCGAATCCTCGAACAGGCACAGCAGATGATTGGAGCACAGGCCCTTGGCGAGATACTCGCGCACTGCCCAGCGGTAAGCGTCATTCTTCTTGCTGCCCGACTCGGCACCGGTGAAACGGCCGCGCAGATCCTCGACAACCGGCAGCTTCCACTTCGCGAGAACGCGATCCGCCAGTTCGGGACTGAGCACCACGCCGTCCTTCACGCCCGCGATAGTGTTGGCGACATTAATCGTGGCAGGCACCGCCGGGTCCCAGATGACCGCGCCCTTGACGCGGTCGCCCGCCAGCGCCGCCAGCGCGTCGAGATCCGCAACGGTCTTCTGCTCGCGGCCCGCGAGCCAGCCGCCGTCCTTGGAGAATAGGTCCAGCCAGTAGGCGGGCTTTGGGGTGTTTGCGGGCCGCACATACACGCGCGGTGCATCGCGGTTGATGAGCCCCTGCAAACACGCCGCCGCCATCGCCTCGTCATAAGCCGCCGGCGTTCCCTGCGCTGACGGCTCATAGAGCCAGAGCACGTCCTTTGCCGGAGTCTCCTGCGCGGCGGTCTTTGCCGAGCGGATCTTCTCACCCACTTCGTGGAGGGTCTTCACATCCACCTCGCGGAGTCTGCCCGCATAGTCGGGGCCTACATCAAGCGAGAAAATGTTGCCGTGCTTCACCGCGCCCGCATAGTCGTCATAGATGGGCTGGGCCGGCGCGGCCAGTCCGTCATGCAGGGGCAGCGAGTAGAACCACATCGCGCCGCCCTCGTGCTTGGGCAGGATGGGATAGGTGAATTCGGCGAGCAGGTAACCCTTGTAGGATTTCTCCGCATCCTTGTTGTATTCGGAGGCGTCGGCGGCGCCGATCGGGCCGGGACGGCCCACTTCGCGGATGCACAGTTCACCGGCCGGATCACCGTGGTTGAAACCGACGAAGCAGTCGGGCTGGAAGGAGCGCACCCACGCGTCGGTTTCCTTATGGCCGAGCCCGCCTGTTCCCTGCGCGTGGTCCATCCAGAAGAACTCGATGGGTCCGTACTGCGTCACCAGTTCCTTCAACTGTTCCTTCTTCACCTCCGGGTTGTTGCTGGAGGCCCAGACCGCATCCCCCCATTTCGGACTGCCCGGTATGAACCCGTCCTGTGGCGGATCCTTGAGCCAGGTCCAGTCGCCCTCGGAGAAGTACAGCGCCAGTTTGAGCCCGTACTTGTCGCAGGACTTGCGCAGCGCCGCCAGCACGTCTGTCTTGAGCGGGCTGTTCGTCACCTTGAACCCGGTGGTCTTCGTGTCCCAGAGACAGAAGCCGTCATGGTGCTTGGTGAGAAACAGGATGTAGCCCATGCCCGCATCCTTGGCGGTCCGGCACCACTGGTCCGTGTCGCAGCCGGTGGCCTTGAAGGCGTCGGGTGTGGTCGTGCCGCGCGTCCATTCGTAGCCCGAAAAGGTGCTGAGCGACCAGCAGACGAACATGCCGAAGCGGAGACTGCCAATTTCCCGGGCGCGGGCCTGCCGGTCGGCGGTCCCGGCGGCAAGCGCCGGGGCCGCGGCTGCGATGCACAGGGCGGCGGTCAGTGCGCGTTTCATGATGATCTCCTTCACGGTTGCAGTTCCCGGCCATTCTACCGCAGTGCGCCGCCCCCAGCCGAACCGTTTCACCCGCGACAGACCGCGTTTGATTCCGGGGCGGCGCGTGCGGATACTTTTGCGCGCAGGGTTTCACGCGCGTGAGAGGACTTGAAGAAAGTCCGCAACAGAACGGTGAAAGGATCTGTTTATGAAGAAGTATGCAATCCTCACAGTCATGCCGCTCCTTGCTCTAGTGCTGGTGACAGGATGTGCGGGCATGAAGGGGCCGTCGGACGAGGAGCAGGCCATGCAGCAGGCGCAGTCGCTGGCGGCGGACCTGCTGGCCGCGAAGGCCGACAGCATTCTCGGCTACGTGTCGGAGGACTTCACCAATGACCGCGTGGCGAGCAAGCAGGACATCGCCGAGCACATCGAGAAGGCGAAGAAAAAGGGCAGGATTGAAGAGGCCGCCCAGATGATCAAGGATCACGAGGCGAAGATTGATTTCTCGCAGGCCAAGGTTACCAGGGACAAGAAGACGGGCACCATCTCGGTGTATCCAATTGACGCGAGCGCCGATGTCGGCAATGTCACCGTTGAACTCGTCTTCAAGAAGGACCCGGACAAGGTCTGCCGGGTGGTCGCCATCAACGTCGAAGGTATTTAGCCGGTTACGAATTGGGAATGAATGCTTTGGCCGGGGCAATGCCCGACGGACACGCGATACGGCGTCCAGGGGTGTTGCCCCGGGCTTTCTTTTGCGCGGGCTTATGACCGGACGCGCCACGACCCGAATGCGATCGGCGATGGCGCGGCTGAACACCCGAGAGAATCCCTGACGGGCCGCACCAAACGCCTCGCGGCAGGCGCCATCCCACAGCACCCTTCATGCATCCGCGGGCAGCGACAGGATGGCGCGGGTGCCTTCCCCCGGCTTTGACGTGAAGGTGAGCGAACCGCCGTGCTCGTGGGCAATGTTGGTCGAGATCCACAGGCCCAGGCCGGTGCCCTTCGTGTCGAGTTTTGTGGTGTAGAACGGGGTGCCCATCTGCTTGATGCTTTCCGCGGCTATTCCGGCCCCCTCGTCAACAACCTCGATGATCACCCTCGAGGAAGGTTTGTCGTGGCGCGTGCGCACCGTGACGGCGCGGTCGCGGTCGGGCAGCGACTGGCAGGCGTTTTGGATCAGGTTGACCAGGATCTGCTCGATGCGCTGGAAGTTGCCCGTCACCGTGGGCAGATCCGGTGCAAGCTCGACGGCGTAGCGGTCGGTGTGCTTCTTGACCATGCTCGACATGAGAATCCCCGCCGAATGGACGACCGCGTTGACGTCGGTGGGGGCCATGCGCTCGATGGGGCTACTGCGCGCGAAGTCGCGCAGTTCATTCACAATCAGCTCTATCCGTTTGGAACTCGTCAGGGCGTTGGCGAACATCCCCGGCATCTTGTCGCGGCACTCGGAGTACTCGAATCCGCCGAGCACGAAATCCCCGAAGTCCCCGTAGAAACGGTCCAGGATGGGGCGCACGTCCCTCCAGACATCGGCCAGGGCGGTCACGTTGGACAGGATGGAGTGGTTGGGGTTGTTTATTTCGTGGGCGACACCGGAGGTGAGGATGCCGAGGGAGACCATCTTGTCGGCCTGGACAAGCTGCTGCTGGCGCAGCCGGGACTCCTCCTCGGCGCGGACCTGCTCGGTGACATCCATCGCCGTGCCGAACATGCGCACCGGTTCGCCGCCGTCGTCGCGCGTAATCTCGCCCTGCGCTTTGAGCACGCGCTCCCCGCCGTCCGGCAGGACAATGCGGTACTGCAGGACATAGTCCGCCTCGCCGGACAGCGCCCGGTCCATGCTGCCCCGCACATGCCCCCGGTCATCCGTGTGGACCAGCTCCAGGAAGCGCGCATAGTTCACCGGAAAGGCTTGGGGGGCGTGGCCAAATATGCGGAACATCTCGTCCGACCATGCCAGTTCGTCGGTGCGGATGTTCCAGTCCCAGTTTCCGAGGCGGGCAATACGCTGCGC
This sequence comes from uncultured bacterium, assembly GCA_937923585.1. Taxonomy (GTDB): domain Bacteria; phylum Hydrogenedentota; class Hydrogenedentia; order Hydrogenedentales; family CAITNO01; genus CAITNO01. Next base: position 2,894 of record CALDSM010000673.1, on the reverse strand, counting down.
CTCGGCAAGCCGCTGCTCGCTGGTGCGCAGGGCGTCCAGTGTTCGGGCGTTTTCCTCGTTCTTCCTTTCGAGCTGGCGGTTCACCTGCACCAGTTCGGCCGTGCGCTCCGCGACGCGCAGTTCCAGTTCGTCGCGGGCGCGCTGCAGCGCCTCCTCCATGCGCTTACGGTCCGAGATGTCCGTCAGGAAGGAGTAGTAATAGTCGGGCCGCCCTTCGGAATCACGAACAATGTGCACCAGCAGTTCGATGGGCACGCGCGTGCCGTCCTTGCGCACGTATTCCTTCTGATATCGGACAGGCTGGCCGGTCCGGTTAAGATCGGCGAGTTCCTTGCTCTCCATTGTCGCCCATTCTGGCGGCGTGAGGGTGGTCGCCCAGTCTATGGAGCGCAGTTCTTCCGCATCATAGCCGGTTAGGCGCTCGAAGGCCGGGTTCGCCATGTTCAGCCGCCCGTCAGGATAGCCGACGGCAAAGGGCTGGCTGGCGTTTCTCAGCAGTTGCGCGAGGAATTCGTTTCTTCGTTCGCTTTCTCTCAGCACTTGCTCGGCCTGCTTGCGTGCGGTGATGTCCTGCACGATGCCGGTCATGCGGCGATGGCGGCCATGCGCGTCCTGGTCATGCCGGCCGCAGGCCCAAATCCATCGCTGCTCGCCGTCCGTGCGAAGGATCCGGCACTCGAAGTCCCAGTTGCCCTTATCCTGTATGGCTGTCTGGAATTTCCGATCCACCTCGGCCCTGTCCTCGGGAAGGACGTGGTTCAGAAACATCTCATAGGTCCACTGTGAGCACAGTGCTTCGTAGCCGAAGACACGGTCATGCTCGATGGTCCGGAACGCGGTGTGGTCCACCAAATCCAAGTCCCACGCGCCGGTTTGGCTGACCGACAGGGCAAAGTGCAGCCGTTCTTCGCTCTCGCGCACCGCATCTTCTGCCTGCTTGCGCTCAGTAATGTCTCTGAATACCAGGACCACACCGGTCGTGCCGCCAACGGTGTCCTTTATCGGCGCACCGCTGTCGTCAATCGGGATTTCCGACCCGTCCTTCCGAATCAGGAGCGTGTGGTTCGCGAGACCGACGATAATCCCTTCCCGAAGCACTCTGTCCACCGGGCTTTCAACTTCCGCCCGCGTATATTCGTTGATTATGCGGAAGAACTGTGCGATGGGCCTGCCCATGGCCTCTTGAAGCAGCCATCCGGTCAGCCGTTCAGCCTCCGGATTCATGAAGGTTATGTTGGATTCAAGGTCGGTGGCGATAACCGCGTCACCGATGCTGGCCAGCGTGGTTGCATAGCGGGCCTCGCTTTCGCGCAGCGCCTCCTCGGCGCGCCTGCGGTCGGTGATGTCGGCGCTGATCTCCATGATGCTGTGGGGGCGGCCCTTTTTATCGCGGCGCATCGCCCAGAGCACGGCGATGGCCAGTTCCCTGCCGTCTTTGGCGCGCCGGACGCGCTCGCCCTGCCAGTACCCGTGCTCGTGCAGCGCGCGGCGGGCTTCGATGAGCGCATCGTCCAGGGGCGCCTGAAAGAGCTCCTGGGTGATGCGTCCGACGGCCTCCTTCGCGTCATAGCCGTAGAGCCGCCGGCATCCCTCGCTCCATCGGACAATCCGGTGGTCCGGATCGAGCGCGAGGACGGTGCCCATGTTGAGCAGGTCGAGTTCATCCTCCTGCGCGGCGCTGACGGCCTCGGCCCATTGCATCCTGCGCAGTTGCCCCAGGAGCACGCTGAGCATCAGGTTGGTGCCGGTGAATATGGTCAGCGCAAGTATATCGTTGGTTGCATCAATGCGAAAGCCCTCTGGCGGAAGGTAGTAATAGGCGGACAGCAGCGCCGCCAGAATGGTGGCAAAGACGCCCGGGCCGCCGCCCGCGACGCTCGCCACGAGCAGCACCGCGGGATAGACGGTGACGAAGGTGGGAAGCGGGCCGAAATGGCGCTCAAGCCACAGCCGCAGCGCAATGCCCACCACCGTCGCCACCGCCGCGAAGGAATACTGCAGCGCGATTCTGCCCGCGCGGTCCGGGCTGAGGCCGGGCCGGGCGCGATATCTGGCGTTCCCCGCCCTTCCCGTGACGACCATGGCGAAAACGGCCAGCACCAGCAGCGATATGGGCGTTCCCACGGCAACCATGGCAATCGTATGGCTTGCCCTCGCCTTGGAGAGGCTGTTCTGCTCGTCCAGCAGCCGGTCGGCGTGGTGCATCATTTCCGCGGTCACGGCGTTGATGTCATCCATGAGCCTCTTGCCCTTGCCGGACTGGATTGCGTGAAGGGCCGCGTCCATCCCCGACGCTCTGCGCAGGGCAATGGTGGCATCAAGACTGGCAAGCCTTTCTGTCGCCAGTGCCTTGACCCGCTCAAGGGCTTCCGTTTGGACTGTGCCGCCGCCCACAAGTCCGCCCAACCCCTCAAGTTCACCACGGACGACGCCGCAGGCCGCCGCATACGACGCCAGGCAATCCTCGCCGCCGTTCAGCACATAGTCGCGCTGGTCAGCCTCGGCATCTTTCAGTGCTGCGGAGAAAGCGTTCAGCTTCTCGATGACCTGGTGGGTGCGTATTACCAGGCGGTTGGTTTCGAGCAGTTGCTCCGTGCTGACGTAGGAGCCAAGTCCGAGCGCTGCGATGACAGCGAGTGCGACGGCAAGACTGGCTCCGAGTTTCGTGCCGGTCGTCATGTGCTTGTCTCCGGGGATAGGGTTGGCATGGGCGGCAAAGCACCCGGCCGCGTAAGGACGTTCCCGCTTCGGTATTTGCCGCCCGCCGGGAGGCAGCCCTTACCGCGCCGGTGGTCGTGCCGCCGGTGAATTATAGCTGGAGAGCGGGTGCATGCCAAGCCCGGGCATGGGGCGGATCAGGCCGGGCAAACGGGCGGTATGGGAAGCATGAGATG
>CALDSM010000672.1 GCA_937923585.1 uncultured bacterium | reverse complement strand
CAAAAGCCGTTGGTTGTCCCGTGATAGGAACCGACCTGGTTGGCGAGATTACCCCCGGCCCGTGGACGGGACAGGTCTACGGCGGTCAGAGTATCGCCGCCGACGCGAAAGGGAATGTCCTGTTCGTTTCCAAAGACCGGGACAGCGACCTTTCCCTGGTGACCCTCGGCAAAGAATAGGGGCTCGGGACGGCTCATTTTATGAGTTCGGGGGCCATTCCACCGCTTTGGCTCTCATTTGGGAAAGTCACCGTGCGGCGTTGCCGGCATGATTGGGTCCGCCCTGGAAACGCGACCCAGAGGGGAAACTTGCAGCACTATTGTGCGTGCGATCATGGCTGCCGGGGCCAAGGCCGGTGATTATCACACGCTGCGATCCTTGCCTGTGTTTGCGGGCTTGCCCGGTCTCGCATTCACGAAGAAGCCCCCAGGTTCGGGATTGAACTTGGGGGCTTGCACCTTCTCAAAGCGTTTGTTCACGCCACTACTTCAAGTCGGCATGGTACTCCTGCAGCGAACGGATTCTGTGGCGACCCTCTTTGCTCGCGGCGATGCCGCGGGCGGCCGCCACGGCCGCGGCCGCCGTGGTGATGTAGGGAACCTTGTACTTGATGGCCGTCTTGCGGATGTACGAGTCGTCGCCCGCGCCCGCCTTGCCGTTCGGCGTGTTGATCACCAGGTGGATTTCGCCGTTACTCATCACGTCAACCAGGTTCGGCCGCTCCTCGCCGAGTTTTCCGGCCAACTGCGCCGGGATACCGTTTTCTTCCAGAAACGCCCTGGTGCCCTTCGTGGCGCGGATCTTGAATCCCAGCCCGTGCAGCTGGCGCGCCGCCTCCAGCACGCCGGGCTTGTCGCGGTCGCTGATGGTCATCAGCACGGTGCCTTCCGACGGCAGCCGCTGCTGCGTGGCCTCCTGGGCCTTGTAGAAGGCCAGGCCGAAGGAGCCCGCCATGCCGAGCACCTCGCCGGTGGACCGCATTTCCGGTCCCAGCACCGGGTCCACTTCCGGGAACATGTTGAAGGGGAACACGGCCTCCTTCACGCCGAAGTGCGGAACGGGCTTGTTCGTCAGCTTGAGGTCGGCCAGCCTGGTGCCCAGCATGAGCTGCGTGGCGATTTTCGCCATGGGGATGTTGCACACCTTGGACACGAGCGGCACGGTGCGCGAGGCGCGGGGGTTGGCCTCCAGAATGTAGACGGTGTCGTCCTGAATGGCGTACTGGATGTTCATCAGGCCGACCACGTTCATCTCGACGGCGATTTGCTTCGTGTAGCGGCAGATGGTGTCAATGTGTTTGGCCGGAATGCTGATCGGCGGGATGACGCAGGCCGAGTCGCCGGAATGGATGCCGGCCAGTTCGATGTGCTCCATCACCGTGGGAACAAATGCGTCCGTGCCGTCGGAAATGGCGTCGGCCTCGCATTCGATGGCGTTCTCGAGGAACTTGTCAATCAGGATGGGGCGTTCGGGCGTGACGCCGACGGCCGCCGCCACGTACCGGCGCAGCATCTGCTCGTCATACACGACCTCCATGCCGCGTCCGCCAAGCACGTAGGAGGGACGCACCATCAGCGGGTAGCCGATCCGCGCCGCGATAGCCAGCGCCTCATCCACATCCACCGCCATGCCTGACTCGGGCTGGGGAATGCCCAGCCGCTGCATGACCTTGCGGAACCGGTCGCGGTCCTCGGCAAGGTCAATGGTTTCCGGCGTGGTGCCCAGGATGCTGACACCCGCGTCGGCAAGGTCGCGCGCAATATTGAGCGGGGTCTGGCCGCCGAACTGGCAAATCACGCCCTCCGGCTTTTCCTTCTCATAGATGCTCAGCACGTCCTCGACGGTCAGCGGCTCGAAGTACAGTTTGTCGGAAGTGTCGTAGTCCGTGGACACGGTCTCGGGGTTGCAGTTGACCATGATGGACTCGATGCCCGCCTCGCGCAGGGCGAAGGCCGCATGCACGCAGCAGTAGTCGAACTCGATGCCCTGGCCGATGCGGTTCGGTCCGCCGCCCAGCACCATCACCTTGCGCGCGCCGGCGGTGGCGGTGGTGTTGTCGGGACGGTTGTAGGTCGAATAGTAGTAGGCGGCGTTCTCAACGCCGCTCACCGGCACGGCATCCCATCCTTCGACCATGCCCGCCGCGATGCGCTGGCGGCGCAGTTCCGGTTCCGGAATGCCCAGTATCTTCGCCAGGTACCTGTCGGCAAAGCCGTCTTTTTTGGCCTGCACGAGCAGTTCGTCCGGCAGTGCTCCGCCCTTGAACGCCAGCAGCCTCTCCTCCAGTTCGACCAGTTCCTTCATCTGCTCGATAAACCACGCCTTGATGTGGGTCTTGGCGTGCAGGTCCGCGATTGTCGCGCCCTTGCGCAGCGCCTCGTACATGATAAACTGGCGCTCGCTTGTGGCCGTGTTCAGCATTTTCATGAGCTGGTCCAGCGGCAGTTCGTTGAAGTTCTTCGCAAAGCCAAGCCCGTGGCGGCCCGTCTCCATGGAGCGGATGGCCTTCTGGAAGGCCTCCTTGTAGGTCTTGCCGATGCTCATGGCCTCGCCCACGGCGCGCATCTGGGTGCCGAGCTTGTCCTCGACGCCCTTGAACTTCTCGAAGGCCCAGCGCGCGAACTTGACCACGACGTACTCGCCGGACGGCGTGTATTTCTCGAGAGTGCCGTCGCGCCAGTAGGGGATTTCGTCGAGGGTCATGCCGCCGGCCAGCATCGAGGAGACCATCGCGATGGGGAAGCCGGTGGCCTTCGAGGCGAGCGCCGACGAGCGCGAGGTGCGCGGGTTGATCTCGATGACGACGACGCGGCCGGTCTTCGGATCGTGCGCGAATTGGACGTTGGTGCCGCCGATGACT
>CALDSM010000671.1 GCA_937923585.1 uncultured bacterium | reverse complement strand
ACAGACACGCCTTTCAAACTGCCGAAAGGCGAGTCAGTCCCCGTTTTTCGCTTGGGTCAGCCCCTGTCTTTCGGCACTCCCGTTTCAATCCCCCATTGTCAATTGTCAATTATCCATTGTCCATTAGATGACAGCTCCCGTGCCCCAGCGCGTCTGGTGGGACTGCTCCGCCAGCCAGCGCGTCTGCACGTCGAGAATGGACATCCACTGCGCCGGCGAGTACCCCGCCACGCGCCCCCCCTGCTGCGGCGTCTGATAGCACACCGTCGTCACGTGCTTCACGCCCACCGCGTAAAACAGCGCCACCCGCTCCGCGTAGGAAAGCGTCCGGTGGGTCTGGTACGCGTCCAGCAGCGTTTCCGTGCGTAACTTCATTTTCTCCGTGCTGGTGGTAGTCCGTATGCACAGGTTCGACACGGCGTAGGAGATGTCCTCCAGATAGCACCCGTCACCGGCAAACTCAAGGTCAATGATGGCGCGCAGTTCATCGTCCAGGAAGAGCAGATTGCCGCCGTGCCAGTCGCCGTGAATCAGGCCGGTTTCAAAGGCGTAGCGCTTGTCTATGTCCAGCACCTCGCCCGCGTCCTTCAAGAAGACCACGATGTTGTTGCAGTGTTCGACCGTTTCCTCGTCGTCGCGCTCCTCCTTCGCCATGGTGAAGAAGCGCTCGAAGGTCTCCCGCGGAACCTCGCTGAAACGCCACTTCCGGGCGTCGCGCGGCGGCACGGGCAGCCCCTGGCACACCTGATGGAAACGGCCAAGCGCCGACCCCGAAACCTCCAGCGTCGCGGCGGTCACGGCCATGCAGTGCCCCTCGACAAACTCCTGCAGTTCAAGGCACCAGGTGTCCTGCATGACGAAACTGTGCCCGTCGCGGGTGCGCTGAATCCGCGCCACGGGCAGCCCCTTGCGGTCCAAGTGCGCCGAGAGATGGTGCTGGAAATAGAGGGAGTCCACCGTGGTCGGGTCGTTCCGGTACGTCTTGGCAAGAAACAGTCCCGCGCTGCATTCCACCAGCATCTTCCGGTGGCGGCGCTGGTGCGTCGTCTCCAGTTGCTGCGGGGTCTTCACCAGGCCAAGATCGTAGTGCTCCCGGATGACATCCCCGACAATATCCAATCCTGTAAGCTTAGTGTTTGACACAGTTGTCCCGCGCGTTGTCTGGCATGCTGGGCAATGGCACGCGTCATCAATCAGGCTTTGCGGGACCGGCGCCGAAACTGCCAACCAGTTCCAAAACCGTACACTTCCCCGCCTGTTTAGGATACTGTATTCCGCGCCAAAGACGCAAAATGTTTCTTCGCACCCCGGGGATTGGACGGTGAAAAATGCGTCATCTGACGGACCGTCCGGTGGAGCGCATACTTTGCCCGCCGCCCCTTCCGCGCCGTTGCCTTCCCGCAAACAGCAGACAGGCGATGCCGGCAGGTTGCCCGCATCGCCCGTTGCTGCAAATCTTGGTTGGTATTACGCGTTCGCGCTGAGATAGTCCGCAACACCGGCCGCGGTCGGCTTCATGGCCGCCTGTCCCTTGCGCCAGTTGGCCGGGCACACTTCCCCGTGCTCCTCGGTGAACTGCAGCGCGTCAATGACCCGCAGCGCCTCGTCAATGCTGCGTCCCAAGGGCAGGTCGTTGACAAGCATGTGGCGTACAACGGCCGCCTTGTAAATCAGAAACAGGCCGCGCAGCGCGATGGCCTCGTTAAACAGCACCCCATAGTCCCGCGAG
>CALDSM010000670.1 GCA_937923585.1 uncultured bacterium | reverse complement strand
CGGCATTCCCGACGGCGAATTTGAGCTGGGCCTGCTGGCCGCCGTGCTGAACAACACCCATACACTCGATCCTGCGCGCACCGGCGGCATCACCAATGAACAGGTTCGGAGTGTGTTTGAGGCGAACTTCAATTTCTTCAAGGTGCAGATAACGGCGGGAATGGCCAATGTCCCCGATTTCGGTGATCTGCGCGGTCTCATTCCCTCCATCATGCCGTGGTATCCCGCCAGTATGGCGATGATGCTCTCGGGCTATGTGACAGAAGGGGATTGGGACAGTCTGGCCGCAGTGGATGCGCTGCTTGACCAGACTTCTGAACTCGGCGGATTGCTGCTTCCGTTGCCACTGCCCGGCGGTGCTGCGGCGTACACCACCGGATTTGCATCCATACTCGGCCCCGACGGCGACGCGGACGGCGACGGTTTCAGCAACCGCCAGGAATACGACAGTTTCAACGCGCAGGGCGCTGCGGTCACGATTGCCGCCCAACTCGACCCTTCAGTCACGCCCGGCATGGCTCCCCCTGTGCCTGTCTCCATTTCGCCGAATGAGGGCTGGTCCATCGGCGGCACCGGCGTGACCATTGAAGGCACGGGTTTCCTGCCGTTTGGTGCACCGCGCGTTCTCTTTGGCGGTGCGGACGCCACCGATGTCCAGGTTCACGAGGCGGACGGCATCCTGCGCATCACATGCACCACCCCCGCGCACGATGTCGGCACGGTGGATGTCGTGGTGGTCAACCCCGGCGACGCTGAGGGTGTCCTGCCCGGCGGCTTCACCTATGTTGCGCCGCCCGCCCCCAGCCCCGAGTCGGTCTCTCCCAGTCAGGGTTTCTCTTTAGGCGGCGCTGCCGTGGTCATTTACGGAACTGGTTTCCTTTCCCAAGGCATCACGAATGTTGCCTTTGATGGGTTGGATGCCGTGAACGTCTGGTTGGAGGGCATGGACGGTGGAGCGTATCGTATTCACTGCCAGACCCCGATGCATGCTGCGGGCATGGTGGATGTTACCGTCACAGGTCCCGATGGGCAGAGTGGGACGCTTGTCAACGGCTTCGAGTACCTGGCCTCGCCTCCACCCGCACCGGTTTGCGTATCCCCGAACCATGGGGTTGTCCTTGGCGGGGAATGGGTGGTGATATCCGGCGCGGGATTTGCGCCTCTGGGGGCGACCCGGGTCACATTCGACGGCACGGAGGCCGTGAGTGTCCACATCGAGGAACTCGGCGCGGACGGTTTGCGCATTCATTGCCAGACCCCGCCGCATCCGGCAGGTACGGTGAATGTGACGGTCATCAATCCGGACGGGCAGAGCGCGGTGCTTCTCGACGGGTTCACCTACACCATCCCGGAGGGTGTGCCGCATTCGCCGATAACGGCCTGCGCCAACGGCGGCGGCCCGCTCACGACACCCTACGGGGCTCCCTCGACATCCATCACTGCGGGGTCCATTCCCATCTTCAGTCTTCTGCCCAATCTGGACAATCCGGTGACGAACTGGCCGGTGGCCGGTGCATGGGATTTCTGCGCCGCCTTTGACACGGCGAGCTGTTCACTGGGTGCCCTGGCGGCGTTTTCCGCGGATATTGTGGCCTATCAGGACTTGTTCCGTTGCAGCACCGACAT
>CALDSM010000669.1 GCA_937923585.1 uncultured bacterium | reverse complement strand
CCGCCGGTCGTCTGCCAGTTGAGGCAGCCGCAGGTGTTGTTGCAGCGCCGCTGGATGGCGCAGCCCGCGCATTCGGGTTTGTCGGCGCTCGATTCGCGGCCGAGCCGGGCACGGGCGGCCTCATCAAGGCCGGTGCTGACATGGCCGACGCGCCAGCCGCTGTCCGGTCCGGCATGGGTAAACTGCACACAGGGATAAAGCGTGCCGTCGGGACCGACGGACACCTGCCGCTGGGCCAGTTCGCAGCGCTCTTTCTGGTAGCAGTCGCGGTTGATGTGCGACGAAATCTTCACCTCGAAGGGGCTCAGATAGAACTTGCGCCCGTCGCGCATCCAGCGGATATAGCGGTCACCCAGCTTCTCGTACTGCTTCCGCAGCACCTCGAAATCGTCTTCGGTCCAGTCAGCGGCATAGTTCAGCGAGACGATCAGGTAACGCACGCCGATGTCCTCGATCAGGAACCGCGCCGAAGCGTCGAAATACTGTGCCGTGTCTGGGTTCACCACCATGAACACGCTCGAATACGGCCGCGCCTCCAGCAGCATCTGGAGTTTCGGCAGCAGCAGGTCCCACGTCGGCGCGCCCGACGCGGCACGACGGTGTGCATCGTGCGCCTCGCGGATGCCGTCAAAACTCATCGCCACAAGCATTTGGCTGCGCGCTGCGAAGTCCAGAAATTCCCCGTCCAGCAGCGTGCCGTTCGTGGTGATCTTGTGATGGAACAGCCGTCCCGACGGATGATGGGCGGCATAATCCGTCAGCGCCGCAATCAGGTCCCGGTGCAGCAGCGGCTCGCCGCCGAAAAAGATGATGCCGCAGGAATCCTCCGACATGCGGGCGCCCAAATCAATGGCCGTTCGGCCCACCGACTCCGGCATGACGGGGCTGTCGCACGGCGGCGCATAGCAATAAGAGCAGCGCATGTTGCAGCGCTGTGACAAGTGCAGCGTGAAATGCATGGCCGGCTCCTATATCGCACCCTGGCCCTTGAGCCACTCGATGAAGTCGTGCACCTGGGCGCGGAGAAGTTCTGCCGGATTTGACTTCGCGGCTTCAACTGCCTCTCTCCACTTCGCATCATGGTCGGGACCCAGGGGAATCTTTGCGGGATCTACCGCCTTCCGATAATCGCACGGATCGTAGAAGATGCCACAGTAGAGGTTTCGATACGATCTATTCCTCTCAAGGTTCTTTCGCAGGCGCTTGGCCGCGTCCAGAAAATCGTAAGAGACCACTGAGCTAAAGGATGACGGGTACTTATCCCGGTCGGCCACCGCGAATTTCCTGTCGGAGCTCGATATGAACTTGATAACGACGCCTTCGAGAGGCTCGTACAAATCAAAGATAATCGGCTTCCTCTCCCCCTCCAACAGGTCCGGAGTCCACGGCGCGGTGGCATCGATATCCGGAGGGGGAGGAAGTTTGTTATCGCCAATGGTAATGTCACGAAAGCTCTGGCCCCTATCCGGGGTCGGAATTCCCGCCTTCTCCAGTTCCCGGGTAATTATTCTCAGCGCTTCATCTTCAGCCAGGAACTGCGGCGGACACATCACTACACAGCCCGTTGCTCCTTGGCCGTCGCCATGCTCGAAGATGGGGGCCACCTTGAATCCCTTTGTTTTCAAAGGCACGTCCTGCGCGTAGGCCGACGCTAGCATGATCGACAGGGCGGCGGTCACCTGCGCGGACTTCTTCCACGCGGAGGGCACATGACGGCGAAGCAGGTCGGGATCCCGCCGCACGTCGGGCCGGGTGGGGTAACCGGGGCGGCGCTGACGCCGAACCTTGCGCACGGTGTTTATGTTCAACGGACTTCCCCCAGTTCTGATCGTATTACGGTTTCTCCGTCTTCTCTGCGCGACTTTGCGTCCTCTGCGTCTCTGCGTTCAAAGACAAAACCATCTGAACGCGGAGGCGCAAAGGACGCAGAGATGCGCAGCGGTTTGGAACACACCGCGCAAGGTGCATACCGGCATTTTGACGCCGACAGGAACCCTTTCGGTTTCATATCGCGCCCTGGCCCTTGAGCCATTCGATGAAGTCCTTTACCTGGACGCGCAACTGTTTCAGAGACTCCTGCCGGACCGCTTCGGCTTTGGCCCGGTCAAACGCTTTCTCGGCTTCTTTGCGTTCCGCGCGGGCCTTATCCATTCCCGGGGGCCGGGGAACGTCCACAAGGCGTACCCGCGCCTGGGAATCGTAGAACGCCCGGTAGCGTAGCTTTTCACCGCTGGCCCGGTTGATTTCGCCGGATAACATCTTGGCGTACATCCGGGTTGAGTAGGTTTCCGCGCGAACCTTGTCCGAGACTCCGGGCACGGTCTTTTCATCGTTTACGCCGATGAACTCCACCGCGATATGCCTGACGGGGTCGAGGGCATCCACTTCCAGCGGCCGGACTCCAATTTGCTCCTTCTCGAGTGAATCTCCGCCGCCTATTTCGGTGTCCCGTTTCACTTTGCAGCGGTAAACGGGCATCTCTATGCCGTCGATGGACGCGGGACCCTCGGACAGCTCTACATCGACAGTCATGAGTTCCTCGCGGATCACCGAAAGCGCATCCTCTTCGGACAGGTAGGCGGGCGGCGTCACGGCAATGCAGGCGAAGGCCGGACGGCCGGTGACCAGGCTGCCTGCCATCATCACGGCAACGAGGCCGCCCGTGGCCACCTTCCCGCGCAAGGAAGCACAGCCGCCTGCGAGCAGCGTTGACAGCGCCAGGGTCATATGCGCGGATTTCTTCCATGCGGAAGGCACGTGACGGACGAGGAACCCGGGGTCGCCGCCGACATCGGGGCGTGTGGGGTAACCGGGGCGCCGCTGGCGCCGCACTTTCCGTACTTGGCGTATGCGCATCACGCTCCCTCGCTCGCATTGCTTCAATTCCGGTCCGATGGGCTGCGGCCGTCTCTTGTCCCTGGCATTGTATACCGAACGAGGGCTCCGGGGTTTCAAATAGCGCCCTGGCCCTTGAGCCACTCGATGAAGTCTTTCACCTGGGCGCGAAGCAGCCCATAAGACTCCTCCTGCGTGTCCTTCCAAGCCTGCTCGTGCCGTTTCTTCCCCGCCGCAGCTTCCTTGTATGCTCTTTCCCAGTCACGGCGTTCCGATTCCGGCGCGGAAGATGCCGTCTTTTCGGCGAGTGCATTTAGTTCCTGCATTTCCTGCGGTGATAATTGAATCGTTTCAGGGTCCTTGGGTTTGACAATCGGATCGTAGAATGTGCCGTAGAACATTCCGGGCGCATCCTTTGCTTCGCGTATTGTTTCGCCCAGTCTCTCTGCAACCTTCCGACAATTGTACCCCTGCACACTGGAACTGGTGATTTCTCCGCCCGCGTGGTGATAATTCCTGGTCGTAACACAATTAACCGCGACGCGCTTTTGAGGGTCCATCAGATCAATGATGAGAGAGTCAACTGGCCCGTCATATTTGGCTCTTCCAGCGTTCTGCGGTTTGTCGGAGAATCGGAACTGCTCAACAGGAATCTGGTCCACTCTAACGTTCCGCTGCGTCATCGTCAGTCCCGCTTTGCCCAATTCGTCTGAAATGACCGAAAGGGCTTCCTCTTCCGAAAGAAACATTGGCGGGTTGACCATGACGCAACCTGCGCTGCCCCTTCCCTCCCCGTGCATGAAGACCGGCGCAACTTTGGCGACATCTCGCCCCTTGCACCCGGCACCGTTGAGGCTCCCCGCGGCCAGCAGGATGGACAGCGCCCCAGCAACCTGCGCCGACTTCCTCCACGCCGCGGGGACATGACGGCGGAGCAACTCCGGATCTCTCCTGATTTCAGGCCGCGTTGGGTAGCCGGGGCGGCGCTGGCGCCGCACAGGACAAACATGCCTTATGGACATCGTAAACCCTCCCTGATCTGGACAACGATAGTCTACCCATACAGTAGACCAGCAGGCGTAAGTTGTCAACAGCGAAGTCTGTGCCCGGCCGGGCAAGACAACCATTTGCCCTGTCGAGCAACATTCGGGAACAACGGCTCATCCCTGCCGTTTGACGGCAATCAATGGCTTCCGGCGCACTTGTGGTGTCTACGCCCGATTCAAGATGTTATTTCTTCCCGCCCTTGCGGGGTTTGTTGGCGAGGTGCTTGAGGTGGTAGATGAGGTTCTGGGCCTCGCGGGGGGAGAGGGCGTCCGGGTCGATCTTCTGCAGTTCCAACTCGACGGGACTGGGGCCGGTTTCAGCGGGGGGACCGAACAGCCACAATTGCTCGGGCATCCCGGCGGGGGCGGGATTGCCTGATTCGAGCGATTCGAGAATGGTGCGGGCGCGGGTGATGACGGCCGGCGGCAGTCCGGCTAACTGCGCGACGTGGATGCCGTAGCTGTGGTCCGCGCCGCCGTCAATGATGCGGTAGAGAAACACGACGCGGCCGCTGTATTCGCGCACGGCGACGTTGACGTTTTTCGCGTGCTCGAGCTTGGTGCCAAGTTCGGTGAGTTCGTGGTAGTGGGTGGCGAAGAGCGTGCGCGCGCGGGTGTTGTCGTGGATGTGTTCGGCGACGGACCAGGCGATGCTGATGCCGTCGAAGGTGCTGGTGCCGCGTCCGATCTCGTCGAGCACGAGCAGGCTGCGCTCGGTGGCGGAATTGAGGATCGCGGCGGTCTCGATCATCTCCACCATGAACGTGGACTCGCCGCGCACGAGGTTGTCCGACGCGCCGACGCGGGTGAAGATGCGGTCGACCACGCCGATGCGCGCCTCCGCCGCGGGAACGAAGGAGCCGATCTGCGCGAGCAGCGTGATGAGCGCGGCCTGGCGCAGATAGGTGGACTTGCCGGCCATGTTGGGCCCGGTGACGATAAGCATGGACGCGGATGCGGGGTCGAGCACGGTGTCGTTGGGCACGAACTCGCCGGTCTTCATCAAGTCCTCGACCACGGGATGGCGCCCGTCGCGGATGCGAATCTCGCCGAAGTCGCCCACCTCGGGTTTGCAGTAGTCGCGCGCGGTGGCCACCTCGGCCAGCGAGACCAGCGTGTCGAGCGCGGATACGGCATCCGCCGTCTGCTGGATGCGCCGCGCCTCGGCGGAGACGGCGTCGCGCAGCGCGCAGAACAGGTCGTATTCGAGCGACTGCATGCGCTCCTGCGCGGTGAGCATTTCCTCCTCGCGCTCCTTGAGCGCGGGGGTGACGTAGCGCTCGGCGTTGGCCAGGGTCTGCTTGCGCTGGTAGTCGGCGGGCACGCTGTCGGCCTGGCCGCGGCTGATTTCGAGGTAATAACCAAAGACGCGGTTGTAGCCGACCTTGAGCTTGGCGATGCCGGTGCGTGCGCGCTCCTCCTGCTGCAACTGGGCAATCCAGTCCTTGCCGCCGCGCACCAGATCGTGGAGTCGGTCCAGGTCGGCGCTGTATCCTTCGCGGATGATGCCGCCCTCGTTGAGCGACAGCGGCGGCTCGTCCACCACGGCGGCGGCGATTTGGCCCGTGACGTCCTCCAGCGGATCAATCTCGCCGCAGAGCGCCGCGAGCATGGGCGATTCGGCGCCGGCCAGCAGCCCGCGCAGCGCGGGCATGCGCTCCAGCGAGGCGCCGAGCGCGCGCATGTCGCGCGCGTTGCCCGTGCGCGACGTGATGCGGCCCGTGAGCCGTTCCAGGTCGGCGATGCCCTTCAGCGTGTCGCGCAGCGCCATGCGCAGATCCACGCGCTCCACGAGTTCGGCGACGGCGTTCTGGCGCAGGCTGATTTCGGCCGCGTCCACGAGCGGGTGCAGCAGCCAGTCGCGGATGCGGCGGCTGCCCATGCTGGTCAGCGTGCGGTCGATGACCGAAAGCAGCGTGCCGCGCCGCGCGCCCGTGGCCGTCGCCACCAGTTCAAGATTGCGCTGCGTGTTGCCGTCGAGCACCACGTAACCCGAGGGGCTGTAGCGGCGCGGCAGGCGCAGCCGCGGCACGCCGTCACGCTGCGTCTCGCGCACATACGACAGCAGCGCGCCCACGCAGCCCGTTGCGCCGGGTGCGTCGTCCAGCCCGACACCCTTGAGCGTGCCCAGGCCCCAGGTCGCCAGCACCAGGTCTTCGGCCAGTTCGGCGTCGAAACGGTCCGCCGGCCGGGCCGTGAAGGTGATGCCGGGGAAGCTTCGCTTCACACGCGCCAGAAATTCCGTGTCCATTTCGTCGGAATGGAGAATCTCGACAGGTGCCATGCGGGTGAACTCGTCGGCGAAGACGCGCTCCACGGCGGCGTCTATCTGCGCGGCGATGACCTCGCCGGTCGTCACATCCACAAAGGCCAGCGCACCCGCATTGCCCTCGGCGATCATCGCGCCGAGATAGTTGTTGGCGCGCTCGTCGAGCAGTTCGGGCTCCATCACGGTGCCCGGCGTGATGGTACGCACCACCTCGCGTTTCACGATGCCCTTGGCGAGTTTGGGGTCCTCCATCTGGTCGCAGATGGTGACGGTGCGCCCGGCCTTGATTACGCGGGCGACATAGCTGTCCACGGCGCGGAAGGGCACGCCGCACATGGGCACCCGCACCTCCTTGTCCGTGCTGTCACGCGAGGTGAGCGTGAGCCCGAGCAGTTCGGCGGCCTCCACGGCGTCCTCAAAGAACAGCTCATAGAAGTCGCCCATGCGGAAAAAGAGCAGCGAGTCGCTGCATTCCGCCTTGGCCGCGATGTACTGCCGCACCATCGGCGTGATTTCCGACGGCCCGAGATCGCCCAGTTTTGCCCAGTTCCCGTTCATGACCGCGTATTATACGCATCGCGGGCGGGTATGGGGAAGGATGACCGCGCAGACGGGCCGAACGGCTGTGTGTGCGGGGCCAACATCCCCCTAAATCCCCCTTCAAAGATAAGGAGGACAAACGTCTTGGATCCCCCCTGGAGGGGGGTGCTGCGAAGCATCGGGGGGTGTATACCGAGATCTCCGCTTCAGAAAATCGCCTGCGTGGGGCATACACCCCCCGGCCCTTCGGGCCACCCCCCCCTCCAGGGGGTATTTTGCTGCGACTTTTGTCCCTTTCGTCTTCATAGGGGGACTTCAGGCAGGCACGGTCTCGGGCCTTGTCCGGGTTCGGTATACCCTTGAACCGTCCTTACAACGGGAACTCGGGAATCAGTTATGATAGTGACCATGGAGCGTCCAATGACCAAACTCAATGCGCTGATACTTGTCCTCTTTTTCCTCCTGCTGGGTGCCTGCGCGTTCGCGGACGAGACAACCGCCGCGCCGCTGTCCTTCGACGTCAAGCTGGACAAGGTGCTGCAATCCTGGGACGGTGTCTACGACTGGGCGCAGGCATGGGCGGGCAGCATCCCGGGCGCGGGACGCGACGGCGCACCGCTGATTCTCATCACCACGCAGAAAGAGAACAACAAGAGCGACGATTACTACCTGGGCGTGAACACGCTCGAAAACGCTGATTTTGGCGCAACCTGGACCGGCCCGATCCCCCATGCCGAACTGGAGCCGCATCCGCAACCGGACGGCACCATCAAGGGGCTGTGCGACTTCACATCGGGATGGCACGCGCCCACGGGCCGTTTCCTCATCACCGGCCACACGGTCTACTACGCCAACGGCCGCCTTGCGCCGCGCCCCTATCCGCGCACAACCGCCTATGCCGTGTTCGACCCGAAGGCGAACGCATGGCTGCCCTGGCGGGAACTGGACCTGCCGGACAAGGACAAGTTCTTCGACAGCGGTTCCGGAATGTGCCAGTGGGTGATCGAGCCCGACGGCACGCTGCTGTTGCCGGTCTACCACATGCCCAAATCGGAGGCGAAGAGCGAGTGTTATTCGGTGACGATTCTCCGCTGCGCCTTTGACGGCGAAACCCTCAGATATCTCGGCCACGGCGATGAACTCAAACTGGGCGTGCCGCGCGGTTTCTGCGAACCGTCGCTGACCTGGTTTCGGGGTCGCTATTACCTCACGCTGCGCAATGACGTGAAGGGCTATGTGACCTCGGGCACCGACGGCCAGCATTTCGACTCGGTCCGGCCGTGGACCTTTGACGACGGCGCCGAACTGGGCAGCTACAACACCATGCAGCACTGGGCCACGCACAGCGACGGCCTGTTCCTCGTGTACACCCGCCGCGGCGCGAACAACGACCATGTCATCCGCAACCGCGCGCCCCTGTTCATCGCGCAGGTGGACCCCGGGAAGCTGTGCGTGATTCGCGCCACGGAACGGGCCATCGTGCCGGACCGCGGCGCCAGCCTCGGCAACTTCGGCGTCGCAAACGTCAGTGAAAAGGAGACCTGGGTCACGGTCGGCGAGTGCATGTACTCGCCCGAGTGCGAGAAGCGAGGCTCCAACGGCACCGTCTTCGCCGCAAGACTCGTCTGGTCCAGGCCGAACGCGCTCGTGACGGGGAAACAGCCCCTGCCGCGGTAGGTGCAATTGGCTCGGAACAGGGGTGTTTTCCGTGCCAAATCACTCCGTAGTGTCTCTTCTCGCCCTTTCAAAGGGCGCGGACAGACGGATTGCCTTCGGCAAAAAAAGCGTCAACCACGGACGGTTGGGCGCGGATGATTTGAAGCAGCCGCAAGGATGCCTGATTGGGCGCGCGCAGGCCCTGTTCCCAGCTTTGCACGGTCTTTATGGACACGTTCAGGGTTGCCGCGAAGACGGACTGCGACATGCGCAGGTCGCGGCGGAGCGCCGCGATCTTCCTGGGTGTCGCCTTGGGCGGCGGTGCCGGAACCGGAATGGTGACCAGCGTCAAGTCGCCCTCTGCATGGGCCAGGCATTCTTTAAGTCCCGTCTTGATCTGATCAAACACGCTCATGGAAGCTGTCTTCTTGGGCATGACTCAACCCTTTCCTTTTCGCCGCCGTTTCCGCAGCGTGTCTTTCGTTTGTTCAGCAATCGCCTTCAGTTGCCTTTTCTGGTCGGCGGTCAGGTCGTCCTGTTCGTCTTTGCCGTAGACGGCGACAAAGTAGATGCATCCGGCCTCGGGGACATGAAGATAGATGATCCGCAACCCCCCGCGCTTGCCCTTTCCCCGTTTGGGTTCCTCCAGCCGGGTTTTTCGTATCCCGCCGCAGCCCTGCATGCCTTCACCCTTCGCGCGCTTGTCGCGCA